>JACQJN010000089.1 GCA_016205085.1 Elusimicrobiota bacterium
GTGCAGCATTATCCACCTTAAACATCTTGGCCATGGAAGGATTCCCTTTCCCATCCTTGCCATGGCAAGAGGCGCACTTCGCCCCGTATATCTTGGATGCATCTACCGCACCGCCTTCGACTTTTCCTTTTGCAGGTGCGGATGATCCCAAACCTCGAACATAGGCCACAACGGATGAGAGCTCATCTCCTTTCAGTTTTCCTCCAAAGACGGGCATCTTATCCTTGCCCTTGGAGATCGTAGCCGTCAACTCCTCATCTGTCTTTCCCAGGGTCTCCTTGTCCACCAAGTTCAAAGCAGAGACATCCACCTTAAACATCTTGGCCATGGAAGGATTCCCTTTCCCGTCCTTGCCATGGCAAGAGGCGCACTTCGCCCCGTATATCTTGCTCCCCTCTTGTCCAACAACATAAACCACTCCACTGAGAAAAACGAACATTGCACAGAACATTTTCACGTTTAGTCTATACATTTTTCACCTTCCTTCAGCTCTTTAGCACGCAACATTCCCGCCATTTCAGATTCCACTTAAGAATAATAAATCTTCGGAGTTTTCATACCAATCCCTCCAGAAACCGCTGCGCTGGGCAAACGCGAATACCGTCAGGAGTAACATAATCCTTCTTCCCCACTGCGGAAATCTGCCACGCTTGGCAATTCGGGACACGCGCCTTCAGATAACGCAAGGCTGGGACTGGTGGGACATCGTCCCATTTACACTCTACCAAGTGCAGGGGGCGACCATCCTCGAGCACGATGAAATCGATCTCCTGGCCCCGCACGTCTCGGAAATAACGCAGCTCTGTCCCACGACCGAAAGCATCCTCCTGGAAATGCGCCCATTTGAGCAAATGCATAGCCACCAGATTCTCTAAGCGTAACCCTGGAGCTTTCACCAACGACCAATCAAAATGGTAATGCTTCTGCTCTTTTTGAACGGCGCGGATTTTAGTTGTGCCATAGGGTGGCAGACGGAATATAGCATACAGCCTTTCAAGAATCAGAAGCCAATGGCTGACGGTCTTGTGGCTAACCCGAAGGTCCTCGCGCAAACTATTGATGGAAAGCGGCGAACCAACCAAGTCAGGAAGTCTCATCATTAAAAGTTCCATCTTTCCTACATCTTGGACCTGTTCTAGGCTAGAGAGATCATCCCGAATCAGGCGGCTGCGATACTCCCTGGACCAGCGCTTCGCTCCAACCTCGGTACCACCCAAATATGGCTCAGGGAAGCCTCCCCGATCCAGAAGTTCCTGAAAATCTCTGCGGCTACGAAGTCTAAGCTCTGCGACCGAGAATGGATACAAACGCAGGTAGTGATATCTCCCCTGAAGAGAGTCCCCCCCGAACCTGTAGAAATCCAGTCGGCCACTTCCGGTTACGAGAATCCGTTGGCCAGGCCTCTTTCCATCATAAAGCCCTTTAAGAAAATTGCGCCAGGAACGGAATTTATGTAATTCATCGAAAACCCAAATAGGGGAAACGGGCAACTCTCCCTTCAATATCCGCTCCCTATGCTCATCTACATCCCAATTGAGGTATCCACTTTGATCATGTCCCAACAAGGTCTTGGCCAGGGTCGTCTTGCCAACCTGCCTAGGCCCCCCCACAAACACCATTTTTTGCTTAAGGTCCGCCTGGATCTGCTTCATCAGGTAACGCTCTTTCATGTTTTCATAATATCACTAATTTAACCTATTGTCAAAAAAAGTACAAAACATTTTCTCCTCCCGTGCAAATTACTACACTGGCCCATCCGCATGTGCAACCCGCAATCCAACAATAGCACAAAAAAGCGCCCCGAGGTTCCCTCGGGGCGCTGTCCTTCCTACCGACTGAATGGATTAGAACATGAACTGAATTTCCAGAGTAAGCTCCTGGCTCGTCGTCTTCGTCGTCGCCGCGGTCGTAGCGGTCCCATTCTTCACGCTCGTCTGAGAGCCCTCCAGCACAAACCGGCCGTGCTCCATCGGCTTCCAATGGATGCCCAGGGCCGGGCCGGAAGTCTCATTGTCTTTGAAGCTGGTGTCGGGGTCAAAGAAATCCCAGCGGAAGTAGGGGGCCAAATCCCCTCCCCAAACATGCGCCTGAGCCTCAAAATAATATCCCTTGGATTTCTGCTCGTAACCGGTCTGGGCCGCCGTGTCGTATTTATTCTTGCCTATAAGATAGGAACCCACCAATGCCCCGCCGGTTCCGTTAAAGTCGAACGTATAATTTCCCAAGAAACCCAACTGGTTGAACTCGTCAGGGCTCAGGTACGTTCCGCTGAACCAATTCGAGGGATACTTGCCCTTATAGTAGTAAACCCCCAGCATGCTTCCTTTATCCCCGATAGAATAATCCGCGGAAACATAGATATCCTTATGGGTATCCGTGCCGATCTCTACCGAGTTTTCATGCTTGCCCGTGCCATTGACCACCCCCGCCTCCACAAAAGCGTCCTTAATGCCCAAACCGGCCCCCACTCCATACTGTCTCGAGAACATGCGATAGGGGTTTGTTGTATTGACCGTGGAACTGAATGCCAATGGGCGGCTATACTCCAAACGGGCGCCACCTCCATGCAGATGCACCAACCACGGCATGATACGCCCTATTCTGGCTGTCCAGAACGCGTCCTCATAACCGCTGATAGGCTTTAAGTACTGCAGATAGGCTTCGGCCAGCTTGGACCGTCCCCAGTCTCCCATGTCGGATACGTTTGTTTCAGAATTCTCCAAAGGATTCTTCTTCTCGTTTTCGTGAAGGTACATCTCAACGAAGTACGAGAATCCCTTGTCCAAGGGACCACCGGTATAGAGACTTAAGGCATGCTCCTCAAAAGAAGACCTGGATTCCTTGGTTTCGGTTCCCGTAGCCAATGTCTCCACTTTCTTAGGCTTGGCCCAAGCGCGGATCTTGCCCGTGATGGCCAAGTAGTCTGAAAGATTGGCTTCTTTCTCCTGGGTTCCAGGCATCGTATGCCCTTCCCTTAAAAACTTCTGGCCGGCCCGAGTCAACTTATATCCCGCCGCATGACACACATTGCAGCTGACGCCATACTTTCTGGCCCAGGCCGTGATAGCGCCCGCCTCCGATACCCCGAAGGCGACCAAAATCGCGAGCGCGCCAAGCGCTGAACGACTCCAGCCCCTCCAAACCTGCCGACAATCAAGATTCATCTGAGCCTCCTTATTATTGATATCTATGTGCCATCAATTTACTTTTGAGCAACGAATTTGCCACCCCTCTTCCTACTTCGTTTCGGTTTTCTTTACTGCCCCCAAAGACCGAATGTAAGCCACCAGGGCATCTACTTCTTCCACCTTTATCTTTCCTTCATAGGCCGGCATCTTGTTTTTTCCCTTGGAAATCAGGACGCGCAAATTTTCCTCCGTATCGCCCGCGGTGTCATCCGTAAAGTCCAGTGCAGCATTATCCACCTTAAACATCTTGGCCATGGCGGGGTTACCCTTACCATCCTTGCCATGGCAAGAGGCGCACTTGGCCCCGTATATCTTGCCGCCATCCTGACCAACAACACAAACTACCCCGGTGAAAAAAAAGAATATTGCATAAAACATTTTTATGTTCAGTCCGTACATTGTCCACTCCCTCCCCTTTATTTTTTAGAACGTATAAGATAACCCCAAGGAAACTAGGTGCGCATGATAGCCCGGCTGAGTCGCTCCCAAAAATACCGACTTGTTCCAGAGGGACTGATAAACATCCAGCCTATCCTGAGACCAGTCCGTTTCGGTATACCTTTGGTATTCGTAACTGAGCCTAGCCACCAAATTCTTCAGCCAGCGATATCGCAGAGCTGTTCGTATCTTATTAAACCGAGTATAAGTATTTGGCAGATCCGTCGCTGTAGCGCTGGCTTTCTGAGAAGCACTTCCCACCAGAGGGTTAGGATTGGCAGACCGCTGGATTCCTTTAGCATAAGACGTACCCCACTCCACATCTGCGTCCAGCTTATCCTCGACCACAGCATAGTTGGCACCCATATTGAACGTATGCACTGTGTCCTGCAGACGTCCAATCCAATCATTGTCGGCGAAGTCAAATGCAGCGGTTTCCCGATAGCGGGATTTCGTATCTATGGTCATCTGTTCCCAAGTATAATCGGAGTAGAGTCCCCATCTCTCCGAAGGATTGACATTCACGTCCACCGAGTAGTAATGAGTCTTGGTATCCAAAGCCCCGTACTCCGCCTCGAAATCATCTTTAACGAGACCGTAATCCAATCCCGCGCTCATAAAGTCCAGAGGATCCCACTCTCCCCTAACCGAAACCTTGTGGCGCTTTCTTCCCGCTTGGTCGTATTTTCGTGAAGCTTCTAGTTGGCCCAGAGAGGTTCCTTCTCCCAAGGGATAGGCTTCTTCAGCTACATGCTCTGCATTATAATTCTTGACCGTGCGAAAAGAATACTGGTAACTGGGGCGAAGGACCAGAGACTGGAAGGGTTTGACGTTAAGGGAAGCGGTGTAGATATTTTCCTGCGTGGATTCCGATTCACGAAACTCCCGGCCGACCCTTTCCCAATCATAAGCCAGTTTCATGCTGACAGGCTTGGTAAAAGAGTAGTAGAAGTCCGCTCCCACACCTGTCTTTTTGTATTCAAGGGGAAGACTTCTCCTGCTGCGCGTGGGGTTGAAGCCGGTTGTTGGTGTCGAGCTGGAAAAGTTGGTGTCGTATTGGACATACTGATCAAAAAGGATGCTGGGAGTACGGTTGTCCACGCTGTACCGGTTTGCATGCACATTGACGGAAATACGATCCTTGGGTTTCCAGTTCCACCGCAGCACACCGTTTAGGGTATATACCTTGCCATCCAAACTCTGCTGGGGAAGTCCCGGGAGTCCCAGTTGAGACATTCTATCGAGTATGCTTTGGTTGGAAGTAAAGGGAAGAAAAGGATCGTTTTGACTCTGAAAGTTCAGAGACAAACTCGCGTTCAATCGACTGCGAGCGGTTGTCTTCGCATTCAAGGCAGCGCTCAACTGGTGCGTCTGATTGCTAGGAGGCAGAGTCAGTCTGGCGCTGCCAGGGATCCCGGAGGAAACGTACACGACATCCGCAAGTTGGAAGGGATTGTCCAGTGTCAAGGCTTTGATTCCATTTTCAAAAGAGGAGAACTGGTAACCGGCACTCCAACCTAGGTCTTTCCCCACATACTCCGTCTCAAATTTCAGATGATGAGTCTGGTAATCTACAGGCTCCGGGACCTCCTGTATCTGGCCGTGACCGTAGGTCACGCCAATCGCCTTATTCCCCTCCTTTTTCTCAGCCTCATAGTCCAGATTGGTACGCCACTGACCGGTAGGGTTGTAAGTATAGGAAACACCAGCCTTTTTTCTATCCACCCGCAAAGCAACGACAGGGGACCAAGGCAGAAAACCCGCCGCATTATTGGTGGAGGTTTGGAGACTGGACTGCATATTATCAGGAAGAGTGAATGTACCATTCCCATCATTTCGCAGGAAGGTCTGAGCGGTATTGGAGAGGTTGTGTGGAATCTGATCATAGGAGAGGGAAAGCTTATGCAAACCCCACATGCCGGTCTCTATGCTGATGCGCTGGTCTTTTAACCCCGGCTTGAATCCATCCAATTGGAAATAACAGGTGGCTCCACTTTTATCCAACCCCAGCCGCTCCAGATAAAACCCATGCGGCACATCTATATACTCATCAAATTTGGAAGAAGCGGTATTCCCACGGACCGCTTGTCCCCAAAAGTCCACACTTAAAATAGGTTCGGAGGCCAAAGATTTAGAGGCCAAAAGGAAGACAATCCAAGCAAGCATTTTCATTTTTTTTAAATCCATAAATTCCTCCTTACCTTTGGAGTCGAACCCCTGAGGGATGGTTCGAACCATGTATCTGCGAATGGCACTCTGTGCAGCTCCTGCCCGCTAGATGAAGATTGTCAGGGTTACTGGCGGTAACGGGGTGCCGGGCTTCAATGTGACACTGCTGGCACAACCTGGGCCTCTTGGCTTTAAGAAGGCGATCGTGTTGGGAACCGTGCGGTTGATGACAGTTCAGACAGTTTTCCCTAACGGGGGCATGCTCCCATAGAAACGGCCCCTTTTTCTCAGCATGGCAGGAGAGGCAGTTTTCATTCACTGAGGCCTGCTTTAGTAGAGTGGGACCGACACTCCCATGGGGATTATGGCAATCCGTGCAACTCATTTTTCCCTCGCGCAAAGGCATATGGGAGGAACGCTGGAACTGGGCCTTTTTCGTGTTGTGACACTGAAAGCAAGTCTCCATCACGCTTGCCTTGGCCAGGAGAAGCTTCCCCCCGGGGCTCTTCGCCTCATGCATGCTGTGGCAGGAGAGGCAGGAGACATCCTGCGACTCGTGCTTACTCCCTTCCCAATGAAAGCGAGTACCTCCCTTATGACACTCCAAACAAGTCTTGGCAATCTCTTTACTGGAAAGTTTCTTAGGATTTCTGATGGCGAAGAAATCTGGATTATTCTTGTCTCCAGCGGCGGATGCATGCAAAGAGCCGGGACCGTGGCAAGTTTCGCAAGACTTAGAAAATTCAATGCCCTTGGCCCTGGGCCACGCCTTAGCATGAATGTTATCTTTAAAGCTTTCCCGGTTGGCATGACACTGGAGGCAAGTCTCGGCCCCCACAAATTCAGCCGCTTTAGAAGAAGATGGTTCCTTCGACTCCTGAGCTGAGATACGTTTTTCCAAAGTTCGACTCAAAAGAAAAACAGACAATAGAACCAAAACTGACCCCATCCAGCGAGTATTTTTCCTCATAACATCCCCTCCATTTCAAGATCAGCAAGCTATAAAAATCTCCGCCAGCTCTTTAGCGGGCAACATTCCCGCCATTTCAGATTCCACTTAAGAATAATAAATCTCCGGATTCTAGCAAATGAAAAACCACAATGAATCAATTGATTTTTATCAAGCCGGATGGACTCTAAGCACGAGAGGAGACATTCGCTATCAAACGCAGAGAGTTTTTGTTGAGGACTTGAATAGAACGTTTTTCCACCTTAATCAAACCCTTGTGCCGGAACTCCGCCAAGGAACGGCATACAGCCTCCGGAGAGGTGCCCAAAATCTCAGCCAGCTCTATCCGAGATTCGCTCAAACTAATAGAGGCTCCCCCGCCATTGGCCTGGGGATGTTCTGCCAACCTTTCTAAGATATATTTGGCCAGCCTCTCTCGGATGGTTCTTAAAGCCAAATCCAGCATCCTTTCTTCGGCCTGACCCACTTCTTGTGCAAATCGTCGCAGTAAAGCCCGTCCCACACCGGCGTTTTTCATGAATAAATCCTCAAAATGCTGAGCCTGGAGAAAACAGATTCGGGAATCTTCCATCACCTCTCCCGTTCCGGCATACATTCCCTGAGCGAAGAAGGCGCGATCTCCCACAAGGTTGGGCGCCTCGATGACACGGGTAATATGGAACCTCTCCCTGGCATTAGATTTGACTATTTTAACCCGACCCTGGCAGAGAAAAAACACGCCCAGGGGCAGATTGCTCTCATAGAAAATAATGTTTCCCCGAGAGTAATTATTGGTAACCCGTAAATTAAGAAACTTTTTCCACGCAACAGACGGGATCCCTGCAAACAAAGGCAGTTTTCTAAAAAGGCACTGGCCACACCCTTTACGACTCAGACTTATAAACATGTTTTGAAACTGCTTCCTTCTTACCCTCAGGGCAACAATTTCGCCAATTTTTTTATATGAGACCTGAGGATGGAATGGCGGTAGGCAGGGGGAATTCGGGCTAAAATTGGTAAGAGAGCTCTGAGGGGTTCAAGGCCTATCCCCTACATAAGGAGAGCCTTGACGCGACTTCTTTCTACCTTCTTCAATCTGCCGCTTAGATCTTTCCGTTTCCACCTTCTTAAAAAGCGCCTTCAACTCATTGGTTTTAAATTCAAATTCCGCCCTGCGGTCCATCTTGCGCACCTTGGAATCATAAGCCAAGAATTCCAAAACGGCTTTTGAATCCGCTTTCGTCATTTTCACGTCAGACTTGATGGTGGCCTTCACATGCATCCGGTCCACATATCGCTTCCAATCCTTTCGCTCTATAATAGGAGCATGGATCGGGCGGGCCAGGGTATGGCACTGAGCGCAGGTTTTGGCGAATACCGCGTAGTTCGCTTGCTGCTCTTTGGGATAGGAAGAGACATCCACGGAATCTGGACCCAAGTCATAGTAGAAACGGGCTTTGAGCTGCTCCTCCGTAAATTTCCCCTGGGCCCGAACCATACCCGCCGCCGCCAAAGCCAA
>JACQJN010000073.1 GCA_016205085.1 Elusimicrobiota bacterium
ACCGAGCGTTTGGTGAATCTTTGTAAAAAGGTAGGCGCCCGGACCTATTTGGCGGGAGCGGGAGGGCGGGATTATATGGATTTGAAGCTTTTTGATAAAGCGGGAATTCAAGTGATATTTCAGGAGTACCGGCATCCCGTGTATCCACAGTTCGGTGGAACCTTTGTTCCGAACTTGTCCGCCGTCGATTTCATATTTTATTGCGGCTCGGAGATTGCCGAAGAGAAATGGTAGTCGGATAATGTATAATCGGGAGGAAAGATGAAAATTTTAGGCATCGGTTCTCATCCGGATGATCTGGAGTTCGGCTGCGGGGGGACCTTTTATAAGCTTTCACGAGCGGGGCACCAGGTTCACCTATTGATCATGACTTCCGGAGAGGTGGGGGGAGATTCCAAAACCAGAAGGGCGGAGCAAGAGAAGTCCGCCAAGATTTTGGGAGCCAAGGTTTTTTGGGGTGGATTCCGGGATACCGATATTCCCTTGACTCGGGAACTGATTGACACCATCGAGAGTCATGTCAGAAAAATTAAACCGGATATCATTTTTACTCAGTATTTTGAGGATACCCATCAAGACCATCGAAAGGTTTCTCAGGCTACCACTACGGCCACTAGGTATAACCGCAATGTTCTTTTCTACGAAGTGCCTACCAGCATGAATTTCACCCCTACCGTTTTTGTGGATATCGGTTCTGTGTTAAACCAAAAACTCGCGGTGTTAAAGGCCCATCGCTCCCAGGTATACCAGACCAGGGTTCCAAAACTTTCCATATTAGAGAGCGCCAAGTCGACCGCCATCTTTCGCGGCTATCAGGATCGAATCAAATATGCCGAGGCTTTTCTTCCTTTAAGACTTACCCTCGATTTAAATTTGTAAATGAAATTTCAGCTGGCGGAGGCACTGAGCCGTAAAAATCTCCGGTGGCGTTCTTTTTTATGCTTGCTGGCGCTTCTTTTTGTGATCCCACAGGGCTGGATTTCCGCTTGGGCCTGGGAACGGGATCTTAGGTGGCTTTATCTTCTGCTCATCTCCTTTTTTGTTTCCAGCTTGCTGGTGCCGTTCGCCGTTTACCTTTCCGTTAGATTTTTGGTTCTGGACATGCCCGCCCCCAGGAAGATGCATTCTGCGGCTACGCCGCGTCTCGGGGGGCTGGCGGTGTATGGGGCGGTTGTCCTGACACTGTTGCGCAATTATAAATGGTCGGGAGAACTTTTGTGGCTTTTGGCGGGGGGGTCTTTGATTTATGGCGTGGGTGTATGGGAAGATTCAAAAGGTCTTTCTGCGGGCGCCCGCTTGGTGGGCCAGGCGTTGGCGGCGGGGATCGCTATCGCGGGTGGGTTGTGTGTTTCTTTTGTCCCGCATATTCCCGGGGAGCGGCTTTGGGAAATTTTGTTTACCGTCGTTTGGTTGGTGGGGATCACCAATGCCATTAACTGTCTGGATGGAATAGATGGGTTGGCCGTGGGTTTGGGAACTCTTTGTTCCTTGCTTGTTTTAGCCATCGCTTGGCCTACCCGGCAGGGACATTTGGCTTACGCCGCTTCCGCTTTGGCGGGAGCCTGCTTGGGATTTATCCCTTATAACTGGAATCCCGCCAAGATATTTCTGGGGGATGCCGGGGCCACATTTATCGGATTTATGTTGGCGGGATTGACCGTGATGGGGAGTTGGGCGGTGGGGGATCCTGTGGTGGCGCTTTCCACTCCTGTTTTAATCCTGGGAATCCCTATTTTTGATATGACCTATACTACGCTGGCTCGAGTTAGGAGGGGAGCCGTTCGTACGTTGAAGGAATGGCTGGAGTTCGTGGGAAGAGATCATTTCCACCATCGCCTCATCAAGTTGGGGATGAACACATCGGAAGCGGTGGGATTCATTTTATTGGTCAATTGTTGCCTGGGATTGGGAGCCTTGGTCATTCGCTACACCGTTTCCGGTTTCGGATCTATTCTTTTGCTGGTTCAGACGGTCCTGATTTTTGCCATTATCGTGGTGTTGATGCTTTTGGGCAGAGAAATCTCCTTGGAATAGAGATGTCCGTCGCTATCGCTGATTTAAGCCATCTGGGCAAGGTTGTTTTTAAAGGACCTGATTCCCAAAAATTCCTCAACGGCCTGCTGACCAACGACATCAAAAATCTCCAGCCCAACCAGGGACTTCCTACCTGCCTCTTGACTCCTCAAGGGAAACTGGTGGCCTATTTTTGGCTCTATAGACGGAAGGAGGATTTTATTGTCCTGCACCCTCTCCAAACCACGGCGGTCCTTTTAGATGCCTTGTCCCAATACACTCCTTTGAGTCAAACCGTGATGGAGGATGTGGGAGAAACTCTAGGGGCGTTTTATTCCATGGGTCCTCAGGCGGGGGCTTTTTTGGAAAAGTTATTGGATCTGAGTCTACCTAAAGAAGGCGTCTGGTGTTCGGAAGTTCATTGGAATGAAGTTCAGCTTTACGTTCTATCTTATCCTGCTTATGCGTCGGATGGGTTGCTGCTTTTGTTCCCAGCCTCTCTTTCAGACCAGTTATTGGAGCGCGTGGCGGAAACGGGCAAACCCTATGATGTTCAGATGGCGGGACCAGAGATGTTGGAGGTGCTCCGGGTGGAATCCGGAATTCCGATGGTGGGGGTGGATACCGATGCGGATACATTTCCTTTGGAAGTCAACTTGGAAAGTGCCGTCAGCTTCACCAAGGGCTGCTATCTGGGTCAGGAGATCATTGCCCGCATCAAAAATATGGGACATGTAAACCGCAAATTGGTGGGACTGAAAATGGATGAAAAACCTACCCCTGGGAGTGTGGTGCTTTTGGAGGGTCAGCCTGTAGGGAAGATCACCAGTGTGGTGGAGTCTTCTGGGTTAAAGGCTTTCTTGGCTTTGGCGACGGTTCGTCTGGAGTGCAGTCAGCCGGGGACGGTGCTCGGGGTGGCTTTTGAGGATGGAAAACGGATGGCTGAGGTAGTTTCTTTACCCCTATTGTAAATGGATCATGTCAGAGCCGGCGTGTTCCAGGGATAGGAAAAGGAGCAGATAATCTCTCAGATGCCTGGTCAAGAGAAAGTTTTGGCGGACATGTTCTTTCCCGTTTTCTCCCAGTTTTTTAGCCAGTTGGGGTTCGTGAAGGAGTTTTTTCATCCAGTAGGCGGCGCCCTCGACCGAATGGACGAGTATTCCGGAGTGTTGATGAACGATCTGGAGCGGAATTCCACCCACCGCCCCTGCGATCACCGGTTTTTCTTTCCATAAGGCTTCGGAGACGGTCAGCCCAAATCCCTCCCGGATGGATTTCTGGAGAATCAAAGCCGAGGCCCTTTGAATGGCGTTGATTTCCAGATGGCTGGTCGGAGGCAAAGACAGAACCAGGATGTCGGGATCCTGCTCCGCCTTTTCCCGCACTTCTTTGAGCACTTGGGCTCCTTCAGGATCGTCGTTGGCCGATCCTCCCGCCAAAAGGAGCCTGGCCTCCAAATAGGGTTTGACTTGCAGGAAGGCCTCGATGACTCCCAGCGGGTCTTTGAGGCGGTCGAAGCGCGAAACCTGAGTGATCAACGGTTTGTCCGTGGGAATATGAAGGCGTTCTAAAATCGCTCTTATTTCCTCGGGACTCAACTCCCTGTTTTTATCGCTTAAGGGGTCGATGGAGGGAGGAATGAGGATTTGAGGGATAGGGAGGCTTTGGGCAAAACTGGGAGCCGAGAAGACGCAGGAGTCGTATTGTTCTATGTAGGGCCGCAGAAAATCCCAGACGGGAGGGGCGGGTTCGGAGAGGTCTATGTGGCATCTCCAGATCCAGCGGTTTTTAAGTGTTTTCCTTTTTTTGACCAACGCGGCAGGTTGAGGATCGTGAATGAATACCACATCCGCTTCCAGACTCATCTGGGAAAGGTTTTGGTCCAGCGTGTCCTCATAGACTTGGTAATCTTCAGGCCGGATGGTTTGGCTGTCCCCATGCAGGGCATTGTGAAACTTTTTTGTTACGGCGTAAAAACTCTCACCTCCTTTAATCACTTCCCAACGAGTGTCTATTTCCAGTTCGTTGAGAAGAGGAACCATGCGGTTCAGTATTTCGGCCACGCCCCCGCCTATGGCGGTGGAATTTATCTGTAGGATGGATTTGCCTTTTAAGTGCCGGGCCAGGAGATGAAGTTCCTCCAGGATGGAGGGGCCGGCGATCTCTCGATACTCCTCAAGACGCGGCAAGGGATTTGAACCTCATTTCGATCAGGCTGAGAATTTTTTCCCGAAGGGTCTCCAGGGTGTGAAGGTAGGGATCCAAATTCGCCACTTTTTTGGCCAGATCCTTTTCGCCGAGATTGTTTTCGAACCAATAAGAAAAATCGTTGATACCCAAGGGGGGGCGAAGTTTTGCCTCAAAAATATGGAGATAGAGGCTGGAGGTGCTGACCTTTCGAAGACAGTCCGCGAACTCCAC
This sequence comes from Elusimicrobiota bacterium, assembly GCA_016205085.1. Taxonomy (GTDB): domain Bacteria; phylum Elusimicrobiota; class Elusimicrobia; order JACQJN01; family JACQJN01; genus JACQJN01. Next base: position 4,435 of record JACQJN010000073.1, read on the forward strand.
CAGGTTGCCGGCCTGGTAGGGGGTGGGGATGGAAAACCGGATAGAGCGCATGAAATAAAACTCCTTCCCTTCGGGTACCTGGCGGTGGTTATTGGGTTTCTTTAGATGATTTTCTATGGCCTCCACGATGGTCTGCCTCAGGTCGTTTAAGGAACTGAAGCGCACGGTGTCTATGGCCCTCAGGCGTTCCCCCAGCTTCTCATCCTGCAGCATGTGGGTGACCCAATAGGCGAAATCGTTGGGGGGCTCGGGGACAAGATGTTGGTGTTCCCATAGGAACCGGTGTGTGTGCTGATAGAGCACGGATTCGGGGACTTTTTTCAAACATTCCAGAAATTCCTTTAAGTCCTTTGCCTTGACGCCCGTCATCACTGTGAGGCATTGGCGGGTGAAGAAATGAAATGGCTCTTTGACCTCAGGGGTCACGGGGAAAAGCCTTGGATTTCCCGGATGAGTTGATGGATGCGGCCGGTTAGATCGTTGTAGAGCGTCTGATAAAGCTCCATGGGGCCATCGTTGGGATCAGGGATATCCCATTCGATGTACTTTTTTGCCGGGACATAGGGGCATACGTCGCCACACCCCATGCCCACCACGTAGTCCCACTTTTCGACAGAAAGATCTGAAAATCCTTTGGGTTTGATGGAAGTCATGGTCAATCGGTGTCGTTTAAGGATTTTAATGGCCTTGGGATCCACCTGGCTGGAGGGGTTGGAGCCGGCGCTTTCTATTTTCCAGTCTTTAGGAGCCAGATTTTTACAGATGGCCTCGGCGATTTGGCTTCTGCAGGCATTGTGGACGCAGACGAATAGAAGAGACGGCATGTTATTGGCGCACTAGGTGACCGGGTTCGGTTCCGAACGGACCTGGGTGAGCTCCGTGATCAGATTGCCTGCCCAGCGGTATATGTTGTGTTCCTTGATGGTTTCTCTCATCTTTTGCATGCGCGTGGCTTTCTCCGCAGTATCCATTTCCAGACTATACCGGATGGCTTCAGCCATCTGCTCGGTGTCATAGGGGTTGACGATCAATGCATCCCTCAGTTCACGGGAAGCTCCGGCGAATTGGCTTAAGATGAGCACGCCCTGGTTGTCTTCCCGCGAAGCTACGAACTCTTTGGCCACCAGGTTCATCCCGTCATGCAAAGAAGTCACCATGCACAGGTCGGATTGTTTGTAGAAGGGCAGGATCTCCTGATGGCTGTGGTGTTTTTTGAGAAACACGATCGGTCTCCAGTCTTTGGCTTTAAATTTCCAGTTGATTCGTTCCACTTCCGCTTCCACTTCCGCCATGAATTCATGGTAGCGTTTGATATGGGTTCGGCTGGGGGCTCCCAGCTGAATGAATGTGAATTCCCCCTGGTAGCGAGGATATTTTTCAAGAAAGCGTTCGATGCTTCTAAAGCGCTCCAACACTCCCTTGGTGTAATCCATCC
>JACQJN010000074.1 GCA_016205085.1 Elusimicrobiota bacterium
ATGGAGATGGTATCAACAGCAAGTCCTAAGTTCTAAGTCCTAAGTTCATTCAAGAAGGGTCCTAAGCTCTAAATTGACGTCCCCCAGATTGACGCCTTTTCCTTTATATTGCTTCAAAATCCTTTCTAAAGTGGTTCTTAAGACAGGGGTGGGAGCTCCCCCGCTTTTAAGTTTCCTATAAGAAGCCCATTCCTGCCTAAACCGGCTTTCAATCTCCCCCTCCTCCACTTTTTTCCGGTGAACCTTCATGGCCTTAAGGTTCTCCTCCAGCTTTTGATGTCTCTCAGAAATTTCCTTGAGCCGCTCCTTGGATTCAGAGGCTTCGACCGACTTGGTCTCCAATTTTTTCCTTAAGAGCCCAAACTCCTTCTGCAGATTTTCCAACTCCAGCGCCATCTTTTCTTCTTTTTGAGAAGAAGCCTCCAATACTTTGAGGAGATCCTCCCGAGACCTCATCTCTTGGCGCAACACCCTTTCATATTCCTCTTGGGGATCGGATTCTCCGAACCGAAGAACTAGGCTTAAAACATGACTCATCTGGAATGTGGAAGACAAAGGCAATAAAAATGCGTAATGGAATTCCATCCCCATCAAACGGTAGGAGGCTCCCAGATTCCATGTCTTGGACCCATTTCCTAAAGACAGTCCCGTTCTTGCGGCCACGGAACCGTAACGGAAAGGAAGCCAGCCGTATTCCGCCCCTGCCGCGATGGTATAGCCTGCCGACTGGGGCCCCGAAGCCGCCCTCTGGGTAAAATCCAGGGATAAAAGAAAATCACGATTCTTCTCGGCCACTCCCAATTTGAAGGCAAAGGGAGCCTTTTCCTGAATCCCCGCAACCGTCAGGTCGGGAGTATTGATATTGAGCAAAGAAACGCCAAAAATAATCCTTTCCTCAATCCGATATAATCCTCCCAAATCCGCCGCCACTGCGGTTTTATTCTCCGTCCCATTGACCAGGGAGCGATTTAAGGCCTTCAAACCGACTCCTCCATCCAGGGTTCCTTTGCCCCAATCGAACCACCGATAGGTTCCATACCCCACCCCCCACTCCCTATCCCGATACCGGTCCCTAATAGTGGAAATCCGTCCCTCCACCCCCACCGCACCAGGATAAGCCAAACCACTCAGAGGATAGGCTCCTCCAAAAGCCATTTGTTCGATCCGATCTTCCCCAGCCGGAATCCGAAACAGGTTTAAAAAGTTGGATTGGATTTCGGGCCTCTTTAAAGCTCCTAATCCGGCGGGGTTGTACGCCAAAGAGGAAAAATCCTGATCCACCGCCGTAAAAGCCCCTCCCAAACCAGCCGCCCTGGCCCCAAAACCTATGTCGTCGAAAGCGGCGAAGGAAAGTAAAGGAAAGCTAAAGAAGGCTAGAGAAAGTAGCAAAATGACACCCAACCAAGGGCAAATCCTGAACAGCCCCCCCGATTGGTATAGAGAAATCATTGGCTAGTTTTTACGGTTTCTCGGTATAGAGCCACGCCGTTCTTGCCGTGAGATTTCACCCAGTAAAGGGCCTCATCCGCCCTCTGCATCAGCTCTTCCAAAGACCCGGCATCTCCCGGAAAAGTGGCGATCCCCAAACTCACGCTCGCCTGAATGACCTGGGAAGTGGAAAATTTAACGGGCATGCGAAGGTCTCGTATCTCCTGCACCAAGCGCGAAGCAATCGCCTTGGCCTCCTCTTCCTTGGCCTGAGGCAAGAGAATCAAAACCTCGTCTCCTCCATAGCGACAGGGAAAATCAATCTTCCTCAAATTTTTCAAAATAATACGGCCCACCTCTTTGATCACCTGATCTCCCAGTTGATGGCCATAGGTATCATTGATCTGTTTAAAATAATCGATGTCCAGCCATAGAAGAGCCAAAGGTTGATTGAATCTCTCCGCGCGATAAATTTCTTCCTGGAACCGCTGCATAAAATAACGCCTTAAAGGAAGCTGAGTCAACGCATCATATAAGGAAAGATCCTGTACCTCGTCAAACAAGCGCGCATTGTCCACCGCCAAGGCGATCTGTCCCGCAAAAGACCTGAGCAGACCCACGTCCTCCTGAGCGATAGACTGTTGAGAAAGAAGATTATCCACGATCAAAAGCCCGGTGCTCTGCCCCTGCACCTTTAATGGAATGTAGAGCACCGTATCCTTATATCGCTCCAATAAAGGATCGGGCCCGGAACCCAAGACCAAATCCACGAATCGATGCACCCCAGGCTGCATGGGAATCTCCTCATGCGACAAACTCTTAACCTGGCCCCGAATATCCGCAGAAAGCTCTCCTTTAAGTTTTTGGGCCTGGCGATCCACCAAATACAGTCGGACCCTATCAAATCCAAAATACTGCTGAATCCCCTGAAGGATGAGCTTCAAGCCATCCTCCACGCGCAAAGAGGAGGCAAATATCTCGGTAAGATTGGTGAGGGTGCTCACCCGATTTAACTGCTCTCTATTTTTCTGATCCGTCTGCGCCTGGTGAAAATTCTGAGCCAGCTCTTCCGCAAAATTCTGAGCCAAAAGCCTTTCCCGCGCAGTAAAGGATCGGCGCGAGCCCGTGCGCTCCAGCCGCAGCACGCCCAAGGCCTGAGGAGGGGTCTGTCCCTGCCATTTTAAAGGGACATAAAGAATAGGATAAGGAGAATGGTATAACAGGTATTTTCGCTTTCCCTCCGTCAACTGCCATAGAGGAGAACCCTCCAAGAGATGGATCTCCTCATCAATTTCCAGCCAGGAATCCTTAGCCAGAACAAGCTCCATGCTGAGGATCAACTCCTGGGGATTCAAAAGGAAGAAACTGACGAAATCCATTCGAATCTGCTGAATCATCAAGGACAGCGCCCTGGTCACCAACTTATCCAGGCTGTCATAGGGTCGGTTCAGTTCCTTATGGAAGCGGTATAGGCGCTCTTTCATGCGTATAGAGAAAGAATATAATCCGACTCGGCTGCCGTATGGATCAACTCTTGACGAAGCAAAGACTCATTGTAAGACCGATGAAGAATAGCCCGCACCAAATTTTCCATGGCGCGATCAAAAATCTTTTCCAGGCTTCCCAAGACCGTCAGGGCAGGCAATGGCCGGGCCATTTCAGCCGATTTCAGCAAAACCTCTTTTATCCCCGCCTGTCCCCAACCTCCTCCCTCCATCCACTCCAAGAAACAAGGAAAAGCGCCGATGGCATTGACATACTTCTCCTGGGTTCTGGGAGCCACCAAAAATTTAAGCACCTGCCAGGCCTCCTCCTGGTTGGGACTCTCGCGCAACAAAGCCAAATGCTGCGCCGACACAATGGTGCGATGGGTTTTTCCCACTCTTGGAATGGGCACCACTCCTAAATTTTGCGCCGCAGCGGTCTCCCTGGGAAATCGGCCTGAAATCTGCATGGCGCAGGATCCATCAAAAAGATTTTTAGGAACCAGTCCGCTCTTGCCCAACAAAGGCATCCAGCCCGAGATCAATAGATCCAGATAGACCGACATC
>JACQJN010000015.1 GCA_016205085.1 Elusimicrobiota bacterium
CCCCCGCCGCCGCCTCCACCGCAAAATAGGTTAAGAACACAATCCCCCCGAACAACCACAATATCTGTCCCCTCTTCTGTTTAAAAGCCTCCCAAGCGCCCCACGCTCCTACAGGAACCAAAAACACCCCGAAATAGAGCACCACTCGAGTGACATAAAGAATGGTCATATGCAGGGGACGAGTCCCTGGAGGATGCCAGCCAAATCCCTCCCATAAGTACGAAAGCGGTCGAATCAGCAAAGAGGAAAAATGAATCTCCGAAACTCTCGAAACAACCCACCCGCAATAAAGGGACCAGCTGGCCAAAAACAAAAGCCCGCCGCACACGGCCCACTTCAGAGTGCGAAGGATCCCCACCCGCCACAAACTGCACAAAGGCAATGCCAAGGGAGTGGTCAGTTTGGCCCAAAGACACAGACAAAAAGCGAACCCCGTGCGCAACCACGGAAATGGTTCCTGAATCTTTTCGGCACGAAGCCATAGGAGAATAAATAACAAAGTAGTCAACGGCAAAAGATTCCCATCACTGAAATCCATGGACAAAAATCCTTGGACCGCGGCAGGGTTTGTCATGTAGAGATACAAGAATAGGGAAGCCTCCTTCAATCCGCCGCCCAATTCCTTTAAAATCAAAGTTCCTATCCAGCCCGCGAGGACAAAAACGATCAAAGCATGGGCGCGATAGGCCCATTCCGAACCGCCGAAGATATTTGCGGTCAAACCCGCGAGATAACACCAGCTCGGAGGATGGAAAAGAAGAAGACGATCCGTACTTAAGGGAAAGGGCAAATGGGGAAGCCCAGTTTTCAAAATGCTCTCCGCCGCCGCGCGGTTCAACCATTCCCAACCGTCATAGGGTCTGGATAGAAACAGGAAAGCCAGGATCAATCCCAAACAAATCGGCGTCCCAATCAGCCAAAATTCCTTGGGACGTACCAAACATCCATAAAGTCCGTTCACAACGCCAGGTCCTGTCTATGATAGACTTTGGGCAATGCCATCACCAAGGCCGCCAAACACCAGAATGGCTCCATAATACGCACAATGATAAATGTATTCATAAATAGAGAGGTCGTCAAAAGACCCACGATGGCACCCATGAGCCCCAAAGATAAGCCTCTAGCCAGCGGTTCCTGGAATTCCCTATAGTACCGCCATGCCCTGGAAAAAACACTTCCCACCAGCCACAGCCACACACCCAAGCCCAGCAATCCCACCTCCGCAGGAAATCTGACAAAATCTCCCTCGCCCCCTCTGGCGATAGGAGTTCCATGACCCAAAATAGGGTGTTTCGGAAGGAGTTCTTCCCATATTATTTTATACCCCTGGATGCGAGCTCTGGCCGAAGGTTCCACCGACGATTCCAAAGGCTGTCCCACATCCACACCACCCAAGACCTCCCTCAACTCTATGTCCGGGGAATAGTAGGTAGAATAGTAAGGAGCGAATGTATAGCCGATGCGATTGACGACCTCCTTCATAACCGAAGGCAGAAATAGGGAAAGGACTAAAAGCCCGGCGGACATTCCCAAAAGTGTCTGAAAAACCTTGCGCCGGCTGAAAGAAATAAGAGAAATAAACAAAGCCATAAAACCCAAATAACCCGACCGGGAAAGAGTCCTGAAGAAGGGAGGAAGAATCAAAAATACGAGGCCCAACACAACCCAAGAAACGGAACCTGGATTCTGAGTCCAAAACCCCAAAAGAACTCCAAAAACGACCAAATAATAGCCCGCCAATGTATTGGCTTCGCTGCTCCCGACAGGATCTCCCCAAGCAGCCTCAAAGGGAGCCGAGACCCGCCCGGGCTCTCTCATCTGGAAATAGGCAAAGGCCGTCACAAACAGACAGCAAAGAAGGCCGGCCGTCAAAAAGGATTTGAGAACTTTTTCGGAATCGGTCAGATGATACACCATATAATAAAGAATGAAGTATTGGGTATATTTGAGGAGGAAAAAAAGGCTTTGAACAAATCGTATATCCCCTCTCAAAATACCCAGTCCGCTGGACAAATAGTGGATCCCCAAATAGGCCAGGATGTGTGTCCCCAAAGGAACTTTGGCGATCCCCCCCTTCTGAATCGCGGAAAAAACCAGCCAACTTAAAACCAGCCCTACCATATAGAAATCATCCAGGCGCAGCACCACAGATTTTGCCGCCACCGGGTTCAGTAAAGGAATCTCCGGTGAAAGGAGCATAAAGAATATGAGCAGCCACACCCCTGTCACCGGCCGGATGACGGCCAGAATGGCCGAGAAAGCAACAAGGGGGAAAAGGATTGGAATCCACCCGGGAAAAGCGGTGACGAGCTTACCTAAAAATATACATGTGGACAAAACCAGCAAGATACCGATCAGAGAAGAAACAAAAGGCTTCATGTTTCCTCTTTCTTGGCATAATGTCCGTAATCATAGTAGTAGCCATACCGAGGCTCCATATCCGCCGCCTGCATATCGTTTAGAATCACTCCCAGCATCCTGGCTTTGGCTCCCACCACCTGATCC
>JACQJN010000095.1 GCA_016205085.1 Elusimicrobiota bacterium
GCTTCATGGCATCTGTGTCCGCCGAAACGGGAGGAAGTTTGGGAATATTCAACTCCAATTTTATCTGAGCCTTCTCGGCCTCCGGCATCAAAAGCCTAACGGCCTCTAGCCCTGCCTGAGCCATATCCAGAGGCTGCTTCTCAAACTCCATGAGCCCCGCCTCCATTTTGGCTAAATCCAAAATGTTGCTCACCAGCCTGGCCAGCCTATCCGCACACTGTTCGATAATTCCCAAAAACTCCTGGTATTTCTCGTGAGTCGCCAGCTCCTGTCTTAAGATCTGGGTGTAGCCCTTAATCCCAGAGAGTGGAGAACGGAGTTCATGAGAAATCATGGAGATGAACTCTTCTTTGAGTTCATCAAGCTCCTGCAGCCGTTTAGCCATGTGGTTAAAGCTGCCGGCTAAAATGCCTATCTCGTCGCTTCTTTCCATGGGTATCCGGTAATCGAGTTTTCCTTCCCCAATTTCTATCGCCCCCAAAGCTACTGAGCCTATCGGTCGGGCTATGCTGTGGGCCAAATAAAAACCCAGCAGGATCGCGATGACTAAAGCAACCCCGGCCACTAAAACAAATCGCCGCATGTCCTGATAGAGGACGGACTGAATCTCCCGGCGAAGCGTCTGGGTATGGTAAGCCAACAGGGCTTCCCCTGCCGGGGTTCCCCTCACCTGGATAGATTGTCTCAGAAGGAACACCCCATTTCCCGCCAAATCCTCATCCCATTTCTGCCCCATGCGCGCGGTCTCGGTATGGACTAAAATCCTGCCATCTAAATCCACAAAAGCCGCATAGGCCAACTTAGGATCTGACCTCAGGAGGGCCAAATGGTTGATCAGAATGATCTCATTTTTAGAAAGTGTCGCTTCCTGACATAAACTGGCAAGTTTTTTCAAGGCCCCCCACTGCTCCTCACGAACCTTCCTTTCTAGATGGCTCTTTTCAGATAAATATAAAAACACCCCGGTGAGAACCAGCACCAGGGTGACCAAGCCGGCAAAAATAAGACTAAACCGGGTCCTAAGTTTCATCCCTATTCATCCAGACGATAACCATAACCCTTTATGAAAAATATTTTATCTCCAAAAGATCCCAATTTTTTTCTAAGCCGACTCATGGTAACATCCACCGTTTTGCTGGTGATATGCAGCTCCTTTTCATATCCCCAGACACTCTGAAGCAAAAACTCCCGGCTTAAAACCCTCCCTTTTTTCTCAAGCAGGGCCCTCAGGATTTCAAACTCCTTAGGCCAAAGCTTAAGAGGCTTGCCTTTTAAAAAAGCCTGAATCCGGGTCAAATCCAGTTTCAGATCTCCCGATTGGAGAACAGCCGGAGCGTCCTCCTGAGATATCCTCCTCCTAAGAAGCGCCTCCACCCGAGCTAAAAGCTCCTGGGCATCAAATGGTTTGACCAAATAGTCGTCTCCCCCCAGGCTAAGCCCTGTGACTTTATCGGCAATACTTTTCTTCGCTGTCAAAAACAAAACGGGAACACCCTTCCCCTTATCTCTCTGCCGAATTTCTTTGCACAATTCCAAACCATCCTGGTCGGGGAGCCTCCTGTCTAAAATAATCAGATCGGGGCTGTTTTTTGACAAAAGGCCCCTGGCCCTAAAGGCGGTGGGAGCCAAAAGGACTTTATAGTTTTCCCGTTCCAAAATCTCCTTTAGGAGATTCGAGGTGACCTCTTCATCCTCCACCACCAGAATCGTGTGCGCCATAGGTCTAATTATAACTCTCATTCTCACCGCCTTCAAGGAAAGAAGTGACCTTTATCCAAACGTAACCCGCCCGTAACCCCTGCGTATCCCCAGCCGGATATCCTTTAAATGATGCCCAAACTCTTATTTTTACTCCTCACCTTTTCATCCTTCATCCTGCATCCTGCATCCTTTGCAGTAGCTGCCTCCTGTCCTGAAGGCCCAATCATATCCTCCTGCCAGTGCGGAGCCCAGATCAGAAACTCTGGATTTTGCTGCGATGGAGACAATGGGGACAATGGAGTTTATTTTAGAGGGGATTATTATGACCAATGCCCCTCCACCACGAACAACTACAGGTACGTCAAAAACGACGGGAACGATGCCTCGGATGGAAAAACTCTCGCGACAGCTTGGAGGACGATGCATAAGTTAAGCCAAAATATCCAGGCAGGACAGACAGGCATCGTTCTGGGAGGAACTTATAATGAGCAGAACGGCACCATGTGCGGGCCGTATCTTGCTGGGACTCTTGATCCTGTCAACGATGGAACATCCACGAACCCGATTACAATAAAGGGACATCCAGACTTTGAAAGACCGGTCGTCAAAGCCAGCGGGTTTAATACCCCGCAATCTGGCAATTTTGGCGATGGCCATTATCTACACAGAGCCGTATGTATAGGTTCTTGGACAACCCTTGATTATTTGGAGGTAACGGATTCCTATGCCGGAGTTGTGTTTGGAGGAGGGAATATAATTCTTCAGGACTTGAAAATTCATAATACCTATGGAAGCAACGGAGAAAATCCGGGAGGGATGTGGTCAACCTATGGCTTTTCTTGGGACGTCATCATAAGGGGAAATGAGATTTATCGCATTTTTATTGAAGAGTCTGAGGGTTATGACCCCGGTGGGGGATGGAAACCTTTCATGGGTGGTTCTAATGATGCCGCAATGATCTTTTACAAACACAGCAACTTTACCGTGGAAGATAATTATATGCATGACGTGAACATCGGGGTTTCCATAAAAGGAGGCGTGCGGTTGCCCCGCACCACGGTTAGAAGAAATAAGTTTGTCAATGTCAACAGTCAGGCAATACGCCAGAACTGCGAATGGTCCCACGCAGATGAATATACTCCCGGAGTGGACGCGGGCCTAACGGATATCTATGAAAATGCTTTTTATAATGCGGGTGGCGTAGCCATACTCCTGCATAATGATGTGATGGCTTCTTGTGGAACGAACATGCCATCCGGATATGGCATACTTAAGGATGTAAAAATCTTCAATAATTCAGTCCACACTAGCAGGTCCGGACTTGTGTTAAAGTCCTCCCAGTCCCAGGAAATAAAAAACACCTTCTCTTACAACAATATATTTTTTAACCAGGCAATTGTTGGCATAGCAGGTGAGAACATGAGTGTTTTTTGGGATACGTTGGTCCCGGGCTTAAACACGGGCCATAACCTGTATTTTGATCCTACTGAAAACGACGTCCTCTTTTGGTGTCATTCCTACAGCGGAGAAATGGCAGAGTGCGTGAACCCGCCGGATGCTCACTATACTTTAAGCGAATTTAAAACTTCTGTGAGACCTGACCTTGAGATGAATTCAGTCCAACAAGACCCACAATTTCTCTCCACAGACCCAGCCTCACCGGATTTCTTAAAACCAGCAACAGGAAGCCCCGCCATAGACGCAGGCACTATTGTTTCAGGCTACCACTGCCCTGTGTCCGGGGACATAGACCCCACCCAGACAGGATGTAAGCTGTGGTACGGCTCTGCTCCCGATATAGGCGCCTTTGAGTACAACCCTGGTCTACCCAAGGACAAATTGCCCCCCGCTAAGCCCAAGGGGTTGATGCTGAAATGATTTTAATTTTAGTCTTGGAAATTTTTGTGAGTAATTTGAGTTCCGTTTCGGCTGCAACATGGTACATCGACAACACACGAACTTGCTCTGATTCCGGTTCTGGAAATTTCGCAACTCCCTTTTGCACGATTGGAGCGGGGAATGGAAGGATGGCTGCGGGCGACACATTAAGTGTTCTTGCCGGGGAATACAGGGAAACTGTCTGGGCAAAGGCAGGCCCAAGCTCCGCACAAAAAACAATCTACGATGGGAATGATAAAGCCATCTTAAACGGTGGAAAAATTGCGTCTGGCTGGACACAGTGTTTATCAGGATGCGCATCGACAAATGTTTATTATGCGCCGTTCACTTTTACAGAAACTTTTGGCTCTATGTCGGGAGGAGTTTTTGAGGATGCTAGAAGAATGGAATGGGAGCATCCGGTCAATGCAGAATGTAAAACCTACGAATGTAAAACTCTCGCGGACCTAGACCGACCAGGAGAAGCATATTATGATGCGTCTCTTCAAAGGCTCTACATCTGGACATTTGAAAGCGATAATCCTTCAGGACATTTAATAGAGGCGGCAAATAGGCCTAATTTCTGGGGCACAAATAATGTGGTTGTAAAAAACTTCAGAATGGTCCACGGATTTATAGGCGGGGTGAGATTCGATACGGCTGCCAATATGGACGTACTTCATAATGATATAAGCAAGGTTTCAATGACCTACTTTAATAATCCTGCATGTGTTTGGGCAAATGTTAGGGGGGATAATATATATGTCGCGGGGAATCGCTGTGAAGACTCCCAGGTAACATCTATGGCGTTTGCCAGCACCTATGCTTCCCCGTATGGTTGTTCTGACCAATGTTTCCACGATTCTATTTTAGAAAACAATTTCAACATAAACACAGGTGTATGGAC
>JACQJN010000083.1 GCA_016205085.1 Elusimicrobiota bacterium
ATACTTGGGTGATGTTTGTCTCCGCCTTCTTGTTTTTGGGTTCAGCTTTGATGGCGGGATATTTGGTTTTCTTCAGACAAACCAGGAATTTTCCTTCCTTCTTGTTGGTCCTCAATCCTGCGCATTATTGGAAATAAGTCCGGGTTAATAAGGAGTATTTCTTCTTTAGAGAAAATTTAGAATTTCTTCATTTTTCTTTAACAATCATCTGTTTTAATATAAGCATGGAGTCGCATTCCGGCCACTTAAGATCAGGCCACTTAAGATTTTGCCACTTCGATTGCGGCCACCGGATTGTATTAGAACGATGAGGAACAGAGAACAATGCCCACGCTGTGGTTTTACGAGAATTTGGAATATCCGGCGGCAACGCCACCGCTGCGCGAGATGCCGTTACGACTGGCGTTTGGGCCCCCCCTTAAGATTGAGCCGTCAGCAGTGGGAGGCGTTGTTGCGGGGACATGTAAAAGGATTGACCAACCAAGCCGTGGCTCAGGAAACGGGATTGCATCGCCAGAGAGTTTTGAGGGCACTGACTCTGGTTCGTACTCAAATGCTGCGTGCCGTCCCGGTAGTTTTAAAGGATATTTTGAATATGGAAACCACGTTTAATGGGGATTCCGTTTTTGGTGTTTTGTGCCGCGGAGGCCAAGTCTGGGCCCAAGTGGTGACCGAGGAAAAGTTAAATGAAATGCTGCCCATGATTTATCAAAGGATGAAAAAAGGCTCTATCGTTTGCTCCGATCTTTCCAAAACAAACGGCAAGGACGTCGGCAGCGGTTCCGTTTCTCACCTGCTTCCTTTAGAGAATGGAGATTCGAGCGACGGAGACAATCCTATCAATGGGTTAAAAGGCTTCTGGAGTTATTTAAAGAAACATCGTTCACAGATGAGGGGAAGTCATCGGGAGAGGTTGCCGTTGTATTTGGCGGAGCATGTGTGGCGCTATAATCACCGCTTCCTTTCAATGGATCAGCGAGTGCACCGTCTGATGAAATTACTCAACAGGAACGGGGGCTAAACATCCATGCACATATTCTTCATCTTCTTGTTTTTAACTTCGGGGGATTCCCTCTGGGCCAAGGAGGCTCGCTCTTCGGATGCGGAGGCCAGGGCCTGGAAGATTTTGCAGGCAGAATCTCCCCAGAGCAGTTCGGCCTCGGAAACCTTAAATCTGCTTAATAAATTTATCCGTTCTTATCCCCAGGGAGAACATGTCCCCGATGCCCGCTTTGCGATTGCTGAGACATTGTTCCGTGAGGGGCAATATAAAAAAGCCCTGCCGCAGTATCAGCTTTTGCTGGAGCAGGAAAACCCTGCTTATATGGATGATGCCTCTTTGAGATTAGGGGAGATTTCTTATAACACCGGGGACTTAGTGCAGGCGCGGAAATTCTGGGAGAAATTGACGGGAAGAATTTTCGGACGCTCCCTTTTGGTGGCGGAGGCCATGTATGGTTTAGCTCTCTGTGAGTTGTATGAGAAGAACTTCTTGGGGGCGAACCAGATTTTAGAGCGCACAATCCATAAATTTCCCTCTTATGGAAATTTGGCGAAAGTCCGCGAACTTCTGGGAATTCTACGTTTCCAGGAGAAAAATTTTAGGCAAGCGGTGGAAGTTTTAGAGGGGCTCTCCACCCCCTCGGCCGCTTTTTACAGGGGCTTGAGCTATTTCCATCAGAAGCAGTATCTGGAGGCAGCCAGTTCTTTCAACGAATTGACGGCCATGACTTCAGGGACGTATGCGGAGTTGGGGGCTTATTTCAAAGCGGAATGTTTCCGCATGGCCCGGAATGACACTCTGGCGGTGAGGGCCTATGATGAGTTCACGCGCCAGTATCCTCAAAGCAAGTTCAGGGTGTATGCCCTCATCCACCAGGCCCGAGCTTTGGATCGCTTGGGCAAACGCACAGAGGCCATGAGGGGTCTGGCCATTGCCAAACAGACGGGTGGTTCCAAGGAAATTCGGGCCTATGCCATGTATTTAGAAGCGGAGATTTCCGCCAAAATGGGCCAAGTCAAGACGGCCATAGAGATTTTGGATCGTGCTTTGGAGTTGGCCAGCAGGGAGCAGCCGGATTTGTATGCCAGTATCCATGTGGCCAAAGTTTATTATCTGCTCCAGACGGGGAGATCCAGGGAAGCTCCGGCGGTCATGCAGGAACTGGTTCAGGCCCTGCCATACCATCCCTTGGGAATGCTGGCCTATATTTTATTGGGGAATGAAGCCCACTCTCGTAATGACTGGAAAACGGCCATCTCCTCCTATGAGAGCGCGCTTTTAAAATACCAATATTCTCCCCTTTCGGATGTGGCGATGGGGATGATGCTGTCTACCTATTTTCAGGGACAGAGATACCAAGAATTGGTGACCAATGCCAACCGTGTGATGAAGGTGGTGTCCGCGGAATATCCGGCTCAGGACTTTCTGTGGAGGACCTACAGCCATCTTCTTTTGGCGGAGGCCTACTACCGTTTGGAGAAGTATGAGGAAGCCTCCCGTCATTATGAACAGGCAGCCAAACATCCCACATTGACCAGTCAGGCCCGTCTTTATTTGGCGTGGTCCCGGTATCATGCGG
>JACQJN010000087.1 GCA_016205085.1 Elusimicrobiota bacterium
ACAAAAAAACCAACTCCCCTCGGCAACAAGACTATCTCCTTATAATTCTATGGAAGAATGACGGATGTACATCTAATTTATCCCCTAAATGACCTTCTGTCAAGACCTGCTTTTTGAGGCATGCCAAGCGAGTGTGGCGTGGATCAGAGGATCCAGATCTCCATCCATCACCCCCTGCACATCAGAGGTTTCGAAATTAGTTCTTAAATCCTTCACCATCTGGTAGGGCATAAATACATAGGACCTAATCTGGTGGCCCCAGGCGATGTCTCCTTTTTCGTCATAATGCTTCTCCAAAGAAGACCGCTTCTTGTCCATCTCAATCTCATACAGCCTGGCCTTGAGCATTTTCATGGCGTTGATTCGGTTCTGGTGTTGGGATCTCTCCATTTGGCATTGCACCACTAGGCCCGTGGGGATATGGGTGATGCGCACCGCCGTCTCCACCTTGTTGACATTCTGTCCGCCGTGCCCTCCCGCTCGGTAGGTGTCCAGCTTGATGTCCTTCTCCGAAATCTGGATATCAATCTCCTCTTCAATATCCGGTAAAACATCACAGGATGCGAAGGAGGTGTGCCGCCTTTTATTGGCGTCAAAAGGCGAGATGCGCACCAACCGATGCACCCCTATCTCTCCCTTTAATTATCCATAGGCATAGATTCCCTGCACAAACGCCGTGGCGCTTTTAATTCCCGCTTCCTCCCCGGGCTGAATATCCGTCACCGCAAAAGAAAAGCCCTTCCGTTCCGCCCAGCGGGAATACATCCTCAAAAGCATCTGGGCCCAGTCGCAAGCCTCCGTCCCTCCGGCGCCTGCATGCAAAGATAAAATAACATCGGAACGATCATGTTCTCCGGAGAGTTTCAAGCGGAAATCCAACTCCTCCAGATCTTTTTCCAGTTGACGGACAGACAGCTCCACCTCTCCAAGCTCTTTTTTATCTCCGGCCTCCTCCGCCAATTCATGATGGGTATGCAGGTCTTCCCAGCGCCGATGAAGAACCGTCCAATCTCCAACCTCCCTCTTGAGGTCATTCAAAGCTTTTAATTTAGATTTCGCGCTTTGGTTGTCGGCCCAAAAATCAGCCCTGGAAGCCTCTTGTTCCTGCTTCTCAATCCGCTCTTTCTTGACCGAAATATCCGACATCTCATTTAAACGGCTCAGAAGCTCCTTTGCCTTTCCCAGCCGGTCTGAAATCTCCTTACCCATTTTGTCCCCAAAAGACGCGATGTTGTTTCATGCCCACACGACAAGTCTGAGCATGAATAAAAACGGTGTCCTGAAGATTGGCCGCATACCCTCCTCCCAGCGTCACCGCCACGGGAATTTTTCTTCGGAAGCATTCTGAAAACACCGTCTCATCCCTGTGCTCAAATCCTTTCAATGTGATCTTTAAACCTCCCAGAAGGTCCTTCTCATAGGGATCGGCTCCCGCCTGAAACAGGACCAGCTCCGGTCGATGCCTGTCCAGAATTTTGGGGAGCTCCCTGCGAAGAATGAAAAGATATTCCCCATCCCCCGTGCCTTCCGGCAAGTTGACATCTAAAGAGCTGGGGGGTTTGAAAACGGGATAGAGATTCTGCTGATGCATGGAAAAAGTAAACACAGAAGAATCCTGCGCAAACAAAGAAGCGGTTCCATTGCCTTGATGGACGTCCAGGTCCACCACCAAAGCCTTTCGTATTTTTTTCTCCCTCTGCAGCAATACGATCGCTACCGCCATGTCGTTAAACACGCAAAAGCCCTCTCCATGTCCCGCAAAGGCGTGGTGGAATCCTCCTCCCACATGCAGCCCCAAACCTGTCTGGAGGGCTTCCCGGCAGGCGAGAATCGTTCCCCCCACCGCTGTGTGGTGAGCCGCCGCCAAGTCGGGAGAGTAGGGCAATTCCAGCATTGCCTCATCCCAGGGAGTGGTCTTTCCATCCAGAATCTTGGAGACCCACTCGTCCGTATGCACCAAAATAAGCTCCTTTCGGGAGGCAGGGGAGGGTTCCGCCACATCCTTCGCTGCGATCTCCCCGGATCGGATCAGGCTTTCCACCACCCCTTTAAATTTCCGGGTGGAGAAGACATGGCTCCCTAGGTCCACTTCATATTTAGCAGAAAATATGATACGCATGCCAAAATGCAAAAATAACCGAACCAATCCCCGAATCGGGTGTACAGGGATGCCTCCGGGACATTCTCACGGGGAAGAGAAAAAGACAGAACCGATTTTTGACCTAAAGCCGTTTGGGAGGATATTCTTCCCCACGGATCAATCACCGCTGAGATGCCGGTATTGGCGGACCGAAGAAGGAATCTTCTATTTTCAACCGCCCTTAAAACATTCATGGAGAAATGCTGATACGGCCCAGCCGTATCCAGATACCATCCATCATTCGTCAGATTCACCAGGACATCGGCTCCCTTTCGGACTAACCCCGAAGCCAGATGCGGAAATATGCTTTCGTAGCAGATGGAAACCCCCAGGGTACCGGCTCGAGACGGAATCAATCCCGGAGAACCTCCCGGCGAGATCGCACCCAGCTCATTGAGCACCGGAATCCACCTTTCCAGAATAAATTTGAAAGGCACATATTCTCCGAAGGGCACCAACTGTCTCTTGGCAGCCCAGTGGATCACGCTTCCCGGGCTGCGCGATAGAACAAGGAAAGCGGCATTCTGAGTTTTTCCGGATATCCGGGTCACCGCCCCTATTAAATGATCCGTGTGGGTCCGCCGAACGACCTCTTTAACCCACCGATGAAGGGGTGGGTCCTCGAACAGACCGGGAACGGAGGACTCAGGCCAAACCACAAGCTTCGCCCCCTTTCCTGCCGCCTCTACCGAAAGGGCCTTTAGAGTGTCCTGTATCTCCTTTTCGAAAGAAGGCGTCCATTTCTGGTATTGAAAAATATTAGGCTGGAGAATGGCCACGGAAACTCCGCCAGGGCCAAAATCCGATGGAGCACCGGAAAGTTTCGCAAAACCATACATCCAACATAAGATCAGACAAACCAAAGGGGCCCCTCCAACGGCTGCCCACACCTTGCGGGAACCCGAAAGCCCGAAACTGATGACGGTGACGGCCGCATTGATCCAGACAATCAAAAAAGTGAGCCCATACACACCCGTCACAGAAGCCATTTGTAGGATCAGGGGATACCTCCACTGAGAATACCCCAAGAGCTCCCAAGGGAACCGCCATAAAAAACGTGCCTTAATAAATTCCAAACTTGTCCAAAGCGCAGCCAAAAAGAACGGGATAGCGGCGAAGGCCACCCCCCTCCAAAAAAGAGCCCATGTCGATTGTAGCCGCAACAAGAGGACAAAAAGCTCCTGCTTAAAAAAGAATACCCCCGCTCCGAAAATTCCCCAATCCAAAGCCAGCAGCGCTGATAGTGCGGCCCAAGCCAAAAAAGAAAAAAGGGGAGATACTCCCCCCGCTCGGCAGGTGAAGTAGATCCAATAGAGCAGTCCTCCGTAGAACAAACAACCCGCTGCATAGGCCGTCCCAAAAGCCAAGCGCCAGGTTCGGGGTCCGAACAAAAATCGCAGCAGGGGAACCAAGGCCACCCAAGCCAACCACCCCACATCAGGCTTGGGAAAACACAGAATCAGCAGAACGGCAGACAATATTGGGAGAAAGTAGTTACACCAACCACTAATCACTGTCTTTAAGCACCATGGCACTTTTTATACTTTTTGCCGCTGCCACAAAAGCACGGGTCATTGCGGCCGATCTTCTTAACAGCAGCCGGCGCCGCCGTCTGCGCCCTGCCTTCTTGAGGCCTGGAACCATCCCCGTGGGAGCGTTGGGTATTGGCAGGATTGGAGATGGCAGCGGGGGCGGATCTCCTGGGAGGAAGTTGAATGCGAAATAGATATTCCAATGTCTGTTCTCTGACCCGGGCCAACATGGCCTCATACAGAGCGTAAGATTCCTTCTGGTACTCAATCAAAGGATCCTTCTGGCCATAGCCCCGCAGAAAGATGCCCTGCTTTAGATGGTCTAGATCATACAGATGGTTCTTCCAGGCTTGGTCGATCATCTGCAGCAAAATCATGCGCTCCAGCTCCTTAAAATCGAAATCTTTAAATTCCTCCACCCGGGAACGGTAGGCGCTTTGAACCTGTTCGAAAAGCTTTTCCCGGATTTCTTCACGGGACATTTGCTGGCTCTCCTCAGACCCAAAATCGAAATGGATGCTGTAGATTTTAGACAGGTATGCGGTCAGGTTCTCCGTATCCCAGGCTTGGGGGTGGGTCCCTTCCGAAGCCCAAAGTTCCAGCTTCTCATCCAAGGATTCTTCCATCATCTTCAGGATTCTGTCTGAAATCTCCTGGCCGTCTAAAATCTCGTTGCGTAGCTCATAGATGGCCCCTCTTTGCAAATTCATCACTTTGTCATAATCCAAGAGCTGCTTGCGGATGTCGAAATGTTGAGCCTCTACCCTCCTTTGAGCGGACTGAATCTGCCGGGTGACCAGACGGGATTCGATCACCTCTCCCTCCTGCATCTGCATGCTCTTTGGCAGCTTCTCCATGATGGCGGATAGCCTGTCCGATCCGAACAACCTCATCAGCTCATCTTCCAACGAAACATAATAGCGGGAGCTGCCCGGATCTCCCTGGCGGGCGCACCGGCCTCGAAGCTGGTTGTCTATCCGGCGGGCCTCGTGCCTTTCGCTTCCCAAGACGTGCAGGCCTCCCAAATCCACGATCTGTTTCTGTTCCTGAGCATCAGGAGGGCTCCCTCCCAAAATAATGTCGGTGCCGCGTCCCGCCATGTTGGTAGCGATGGTAACGGTTCCTTTCTTTCCCGCTTGGGAAATGATTTGGGCCTCCATCTCATGGTACTTGGCATTTAAAACCTGGTGCGGGATGCCCTTAGGCCTGAGCATGGCCGAGAGCTTCTCGGATTTTTCTATGGAGCGGGTGCCCACCAGCACCGGCCTTCCCTGCTTCCACAACTCCTCTACCTCCAGAAGAATGGCGGTGAACTTCTCCCGCTCCGTTCGGTACACCAAATCCGGAAAATCCGTTCGGTGCAAGGGTCTATTGGTCGGAATTTCCACCACGTCCAGCTTGTAAATTTCCCAAAACTCATGAGCCTCGGTCATGGCGGTCCCTGTCATCCCAGCCAACTTTTTGTACATCTTAAAGAAATTTTGGAATGTGATGGTGGCCAGGGTCTGGTTTTCTTCCTTAATAGGAAGATGTTCCTTCGCCTCCACGGCTTGATGAAGCCCCTCCGACCAGCGCCTGCCCGGCATCAGTCGCCCCGTAAACTCATCTACGATCACTACCTCGCCGTCCTTGACCACATAGTCCACATCCCGGCGGTACAGGTGATGGGCCCGCAGTGCCTGGGTGAGGTGGTGCACCCATTCCGACTGCACGTCGTCATAAAGATTGGCCACCCCCAACAACTTCTCGCACTTAGAGATCCCCTGATCCGTCAGGGTGGCGGCATGGGATTTTTCATCAATAATGGAGTCAAAGCCTTTCCCCAAATCCTCTCCGGTGTACTTCGATTGAATCTCCTCTTTTTCCGTCACAAACCGGGCCTTCAGGCTGGGGATGACGCGGTCGATAATGGCGTACTTCTCAGTGGACTCCTCCGCAGGCCCCGAGATGATGAGCGGGGTTCTGGCCTCGTCAATCAAAATGGAATCCACCTCATCCACGATGGCGTAGTTCATTTTTCTTAAGACACGATCCTCGGCCCTAATGACCATGTTGTCCCTTAAGTAATCAAACCCAATCTCGTTGTTGGTCACATAGGTCACATCGCAATCATACATCTGCCGGCGGTTGGAACTCTCCATGTCGTGCTGGACAAATCCTACCGTCAGGCCCAGGAATTCAAAGATGGGTCCCATCCAATGCCGGTCCCGCTTGGCCAGATAATCGTTGACCGTTACCAAATGGACCCCCTTGCCTTCCAGGGCGTTCAGGTAGATGGGCAGGGTTGCCACCAAAGTTTTCCCCTCTCCCGTCTTCATCTCCGCAATCTTGCCCTGATGGAGCACCATGCCTCCCCAAATCTGAACATCGAAATGTCTCAGGCCAATGCTCCGACGAGAGGCTTCCCGCACCACGGCAAAGGCCTCCGGCAGAATATCGTCTAAGGTGGCTCCATCGGCAAGGCGGCTCTTGAATTCTTGAGTTTTATCCCGGAGGGCTTGATCGCTTAAAGCCGTCATCTCAGGCTCCAGGCTGTTGACCCTCTGAACGAGTGGAGCCAGGCGTTTTAAATCTCTCTGACTTTTTGTCCCAAAAAGCCGGCCTAAAAATCCCCAAATATCCATCTATACTATTCTATCATACCTATATCAAGGAATTGAAATAGGCGTTCACCTTGGCGAGCAAATCCTGTGATTTAAATGGTTTAAGAATATACTCCTTGGCCCCCAACTTAAAAGCCTGATTGATGGTTCCCATCATGCTTTCGGAAGTCATCATAATGGCCCCTATTTTTTGCAATTTGGGTGAGCTGCGCATAATCTCCAGAACCTGAATTCCCTCCATCCGGGGCATATGAACATCCAAGATGACCAGGTCAAATTTGCCTTTCCCAAGCTTTTCTAACGCCTCCTGTCCATCCCCAGCAGTTTCTACAGAGTATCCATGCATGGAAAGTACTTCCTGAACAATATGGCAGATATTTGGCTCGTCATCCGCCACCAAAACTCTCCACTTCTTCAACCCAAACAAATCCATGTCTATATTTTGACCCCAAAGAAAGCATTGACTTTTGCCAGCAGGTCCGGCAATGAAACGGGCTTATGGATATAGTCCCTGATGTTGAGTTTTAGGGTATAGGTGATTGTCCCCCTCAAATTTTCCCCCGTCATCATCATCACCGGCAAATTTTTACACCCGGGGACATCCTGTATCGCCTGAAGCACCTGAATCCCATCCATATTCGGCATAATGATATCTAATAACACTAGGTCAAATTTAGTGCTTTTAATTTGAGATAAAGCATCCAATCCATCTATGGCCGTCATAACCTGGTATCCCCTTTTGGAGAGAAACTCCCGAAGCATTAAGGAAATAGTAGGATCGTCATCCACCACCAAAATCCTTTTTCCAGTAGAAACTCCGGCTTCCATCAAAATTTAAACCCGATCGAAACTCTATGCAGAGAATTCAGATCTTTGATAAGGCTGAATCCATAATCCAAAAGCAATTGTCTCCATTCAAACCCCACGCCGAAACTCAAAGAATCGATATCCCTATTGAAGATATATCCTATCCGCAGGTTGGCATAGGCCTCCTCTGAAGCCACGGGAATCTTACGAACCTCCATTCCCAAATGGGCCTGCGTCCGCTCCCGAAGAACCTGCACACCATCCGCCACTAAAATAAGCTCGAAGGATTCCGATCCTCCAAGACCCTGTTTATCCACCGGTTTAAAAGTTTGTGCCATGGGATCCTCATTTAAAAACCGTCCCAAATAAATCCGATACGCAGCCCCCCCCCTCCAAGTTTTGGGCAGGGGATCGCCTTCTTGTTCAAACCTCACTTCCTTGCCTACATTTTGTAAGGAACCTCCCAGGCTTAACCCCTTTAAAGGGGTTTCCCATAGAAGTCCGCCGTCCACCGCTTGAGATTTGGCCGTAAATTCCTGAACCAATTTCAGCTGAATCCATTTTCCGACAACCCCCACGAAAAATCCAGGCGCCAAGCGCAGGGCATAACCCCCCATCCAAACCGTATCCTCTTCCGCCATCCGGTACTCCCTTAGCCCCGAGGACAAATTCAATTCGATATTGCCGCCGTTAAAATAGATCAGCCCGGCGCTCAATGTTCCCCAGGAAGTAGGGTGGCCGTACGAGAGAAAACCAAAGCCGTCATCCGTCAGACCTGTGGAATACATCGTGGATAAAACCGGCCCGGAAAGAGTCGCCAGGGCCGCCGGGTTATATCCCAAGGAATTCACATCTCCCTCCATCGCCACATAGGCCTGTCCCATGGCAGAGGCGCGCGCCCCGAGAGGACGCTTTAAAAAAGCGGCCGCCGTCCGTCCAGCTTCCGCAAATAAGGATGAAGGATGAAGGATGAAGGATGAAATGAAGAAAACGAGAAAAAGAATGCTTCTTTTATCCTTTTGATTTTCGCCTATTTTATTTTCATCATTCATCATTTCTCTATTTCATCATTTTTTTGTGTGGTGGTATTCTTCCCGGTATATCTGGATGAAGGCCAGGGTGCAGGCGATCAGGATGGGGC
>JACQJN010000077.1 GCA_016205085.1 Elusimicrobiota bacterium
GAGTAGGGTTTGTGCGACTATCCGGTGTCCTAGGGGGGTCATGTGATCATCCCGTTTGAAGTAAGGCTTGAAATAGGGCCGCAATTCCTGAAAATAGGGGGTGATGTCCAGGAAATCTATATTTTCCTTCCGGCAAAATCCTGCGAGCCCGGCGCGGTATCCCACGGGCGAGACTTCCCTAAGTTCGTCCTTGGCGGGGATATAAATCACATGCAGCGTGGCTTTATGCAGCAGGGACCACTCATGGATTTTGTGCAGGAAATAGGCCGCGGCCTTCTCATGCGCCCGGTCGGTTTTGTGGTAGTAGGGCTTCTCTTCCTGGGTGCGTCCCGATCCCTGTCGCCATTCTTCCCATAGGGCTAGGAGGTACAACCTTTGCCACCGGGAGCTACTTTTCGGTGAGGGAGCGGGGTTGAGGACGGAACGTACGTAGCTCTCTTCCGGGTCGTTGAGATAAAAAGCCAGGACGATATCGGAGGGGCGGAGTTTGGGACCCAGGCGCCGCAACAGTCCCCACTCTGATCGTGTCCCGAAGCCCGAAACGCCCAGGTTTAGGACCTCCCAGTCTTTGCGGGCGCGGTTCATCACCTCGATGAATGTCTCTGCCTCCTCTACTCCCCAGCCCACGGTCATGGAGTCCCCCAGGACGAGGATCCGGCGGCGGTTGGGCGTAGGTTGCTCGGAGATCTGCGGTCCTCTCAGGCCCAGACGATTGAAGCGGAGATGCGTTTGGAACTCCAGATTCCTGAATATGCCCTGCTTTCCGGGGATGTTGTGCCATCCGATCAGAGGGTCCGGATCCGGTTCGCAGAATTCCAGATGCATGATGTTGCGGCTGGCGATATAGCGGCTCCTCTCCAGATTATCGCAGAATTTGGTCGGCAGGAAGCGTAGAAGAAGCTCGGCGAACAGAAGCCCCGCCGCTAATCCCAGAAGGACAGAGAGGGTTTTCGTTATCAAAATACCACCAGCCTCAAGTCTCCGCCCTCCTACCCAGTACTTTTAATGGAATAATCGAGAAGCTCTCCATAAACCAGGAAATCCGCGGGAATTTTTTCTCGAAGAATCTCTACCGGAAAAGCGGACAATTGCCCGGCATCGGTAATCCGGACTTTTGCCGGACCTTCCAGGTCATTGGTATGGTTGTTCAAAGGCAGCAGGGCAAATGTCGTAGTCGCCTTAAAACCCCGCTCCGATTTCTTGGTAGGAGGCCCCGCGCAAGAAATTATAAACAGACAAAAAATCACCGTCAGAAAAAACAATTTCACTCAATACCCGCCAAAAGATTTAGAAAAAGAGAACTGAGTCACCTTGAGCCCGTCAAAAAGCCGGGAGTAATAAGAAGTCAAGAATCCGCTTAAGCTCACACTTAAGCCCCAAGGGCGATAGGTGAGATTAACCCCGAGCATGGGAAAAAGCCGGCTCCCTGAAGGGCCGCTTTCCTTAGTTCCCGCCGGATGGTTTCCGCTCTGGAGAACTTCCACCTCAGACTCTGGCTCGGAGAAAGTGCCGCCAAACATCAAATAAGGCGTCATCCTAAAATATTCTCCTATATCCGCATCACAAACAATACCGAAAGAAAAACCAGGGAGTACGCCGCTGCCCCTCACCTTCAGACGATCATAGGACCCCGATAAAGGCAACACGTCCATATCTGTGCTATAGAACTGCGTCAGCAACCCGAAAGTAGCAATCGAGCTAAACCCATCCATCATGCCTTGCACAATATCCCACCCCACTCCCGTATTGAGTACGTAAATGGAGCTCCTTCCCTCCATATCAAAGGCATCCACCATAGGCTGTTGAAAAGCCGGGATCAATTTAGCACGTGACCTGCCGCGCACTGAAGCTCCCGAAAAAATCCCATACAGCAGCCAGGGTTCGTCGCTCACGGCATAGCTTAGGGCGGCAGCCCCTCCCCAACCGTTTAGGTTCCCTCCAGAATAGATCCCGCCGCTGGATAACAAATAACTCGTATCCGCCAATTGAGATACCGAGAAATAAGTGGGTTTTACCTCCAATTTGAATTTCCCTTTCTTAACGACGGTCATAGGCAAAGGAGCATCGGTCGTCACAATTTGAGTCAGTCGGGAAAACGACTCCAAAGGAGGAGTTATATAATCGAAATGGATAAAAACTCCC
>JACQJN010000078.1 GCA_016205085.1 Elusimicrobiota bacterium
GGAAGTCCGGTGTTCACCGGACTGGCGAGGATGTCTGAGCCGAGGCGTAAGCCATCCTGGCGAGTTCCGCAGACACCGAGGAGATCCTGAGGTGAGACGGCGTGAAGAACCTCGGCGGGAGCGAGCCGGCGTAAGGGATCCCGTTTGAACTTGGCCACCAAGAAATTTTCGGTGCACCCTTTTGACTAATAGAATAGGGTTTTGTAAAATAATACGCTGTTTTCGGTTCCTCGTCTTTTTCCGAATTGAAACCCTGGACGCGTTTCCTAGGAATTGGACTTCAACTCACCGGTGCGATCCTGATGGGTTTTTTTGTCGGTTACTGGCTAGATAAGAAATTAGGGACCCAGCCGTGGTGCATGTTGGCTGGTGCGGCTTTGGGGATGGCGGCCGGTTTCTACAATTTTATAAAGGAGTCGCTGGAAGAATGACCCCACCACCTCCATGCGAAGCTTTAGCAAATTTGAGACATGCTTTTAACATGTCTATGGAGGTGGTGGGGTGATTCTGGCGTTACTTTTGGGAGGTTGTTTGGGTCTCTTGAATGGATGGTTGGCGCGGGTTTCTCTAATCTGGGCCGTGGATCGATCCGATAAGCTGTTCTATGGGCTCTGGGCAGCCGGATTTATCTACCGATTTTTGTTCGCGGCTGCTTTCATCGTTCTATTGTTGAAATATCCCGTTGTTCCTTTTCTTCCAGCGACGCTGGCTCTCATCGCTGGTCAGTTTGTTTTGCAGGTGATTCCTATCCGGGAGAAAAGTTGATGGACATGAAGCATATGCTGGAACACCACATCTTGGATGAGGTGTGGCTTCGCTTGCCCTTTTTGAATGGGCTCCTTCCCTGGTCCAAGCACCTATGCATGATGTTGCTTGCGGCTTCTCTCCTGCTTATTTTTTTGCCACTGGCCGCCCGGGGCAATTTGGGAAGAACGGCCAAGGGCTTGGTGGAGGCGTTGGTCCTGTTCATCCGGGACGAGATTTTAGAGCCGAACCTAGGCCATGCGGGGCGCTACTATCTGGGATATTTTTGCACGCTTTTTCTTTTTATTCTAACCTGCAACCTTCTCGGGCTCATTCCTTTTGGCGCCACCGCCACGGGAAATATTGCGGTGACGCTAGCCTTGGCGAGTACCACATTTTTTCTCATTCATATCGCAGGTATCCGGGAACAGGGTTTTTCTCATTATCTGCGCAGCATTGTGCCGGCGGGAGTGCCGGTATGGTTGTGGCCGCTTTTATATCCCATAGAGCTGATCGGATTCATCACCAAAGCCTTCGCTCTCTGTATCCGTCTTTTTGCCAACATGATCGCGGGCCATATTGTGATTTTGGTTCTCTTCGGTTTGATTTTCGTGTTTGGAGCCGTCAACCCATGGGTAGGACTTGTGGTGACGGCACCGGCGTCTGTTGTGTTGGTTCTTTTTGTCATGTGTCTGGAACTGTTTGTAGCCTTTTTGCAGGCATACATCTTCACGTTCCTGACCGCCATTTTTGTGGGTGGGGCTGTTCATCCACATTAGAGCGTGGTTCGACACTGTAACCGCAAATTACCACCGAGGTAGGATCCAGGTTAGAAGTAAGATGGCTGTTTACCGGTAGGAAATTTGTGGAAAAGGAGTAAGTCATGAGCGAGACATTGTATCTGGGTCTGGGATATCTGGGAGCGGGGCTTGGTGCGGGCTTAAGTCTTTTTGGCGCAGCATATGGAATCTCTAAGCTGGCGGCGGCCGCATTGGAAGGTACTGCCCGTCAACCCGAGGCAGCCGGAGCCTTGCGCACCTCTATGATTATTCCGGCAGCCCTTATAGAGGGGCTGGGCTTTTTTGCTTTGGTGGTGTGTCTGCTGGTGGCGATGAACTTCGGTTTGAAACCAATGCCTTCGTCTTCTTCAGCGACGACGCATCAGTCAAAGTAGCTTGGATCTATCCCCCGGTCTGAATCTCGGGGGATTGTTCGAGGTTACGAGGTTATAATTCTATGGAAAAACTCTTATCTCCCGATATAGGTTTATCGATCTGGACGGCAGTGACATTTCTCTTGTTGGTGTTGTTGTTGGGCAGGGCCGCCTGGAGACCCTTGGTGCAGGCTCTTGAGGAAAGAGAGCGTGCCATGAGGACTGAGCGTGAGGCCGCTGAGGCGGCGCGCAAATCAGCGGAGGAGATCAAAGCCCAGTTGGATCGCGAGCTGGCTCAAATCCAACACAAGACCCAGGAGCTTTTAGCTCAAGCCCAGCGGGAGGGCGCAACTCAAAGGGATCAGGTGATACGCGCTGCTCAGGAAGAGGCGCTTCGCATGGCCGAAAAAACACGTATCCAACTGGAAGAAGAAAAAAATCGCCTCGTGCGTGAACTTCGCAACGAGGTGGCGGGACTTTCTGTGCTGGCGGCCGAAAAACTTTTGAAAAAATCCATGGATCCCGCCGTTCAAAAAAATGCCTTGGAGGATTTCTTTAAGGATATGGGCAAAAGCAAGCTTCGGTGAAAACTTCCGATCGCGTTCTGGCACAGCGGTATAGCCGGGCTCTTTTTGAGGCGGCCCAAGGAGCGGGTCGGTTGGGAGAGATGCAGCAGGAATTGGCTCAGTCTTACGGGAAGGTCCATGGTCAGATGTCTTGGTTTTTGCATCCGCTCATTCCCCTTAGCGAAAAAACGAAGAGGCTGCATTCGGTTTTAGGCCCCGGGGCATCCTCCCTTATCTTGAAATTTCTCGAAACGCTGATGGATAAAAAGCGTTTTGGTCTCTTGGCGGCTATCCTTTCTGATTTTGATGATATTCTGGATGAAAAAATGGGTGTTGTGAAGGCTCAGGTGCGCACCGCCCTGCCCCTTACACCAGAGGAAGAAAAGCGCTTGCAGGAGAAATTAAGAATCCTCACGGGCAAGAAAGTCGCCCTTGAAACACGAGAGGATCCGGAGATGATCGGCGGGATATGGGTGAAGGTGGGTGATTGGGTATTGGATAGGAGTTTTACCAATATCTTAAGTCGGATGAAAGAAAAACTTTTACAGGAGACTCGGTAATATGGCTATTCGACCGGAAGAGATCACGAATGTCATTAAGAAACAATTGGAATCTTTTGATCCTCAGACGGAGCTTAAAGAAGTTGGTTATGTCCTGCAGGTAGGGGATGGGATTGCCCGTGTCTATGGCTTGACCAATGCCATGGCGGGCGAGCTTCTGGAACTTCCGCATGGGGTTTATGGGATGGTTTTGAATTTAGAGAGAGAAAATGTCGGGTGCGTTCTTTTGGGAGAGGATAAGCATATAAAGGAAGGGGACGTGGTAAAACGCACCGGCCGCATTATGGAGGTTCCGGTGGGAGAATCCATGGTGGGCCGCGTGGTCAATCCCTTGGGACAACCCCTGGATGGGAAGGGACCGATTCGGACTCAAAAGAGCCGTCCTATTGAGGTCATTGCTCCAGGCGTGGTGGAAAGACAGCCGGTCAAGGAACCTCTTCAGACCGGACTCAAAGCTGTCGACACCATGATTCCCATCGGTCGCGGACAGAGGGAACTGATCATTGGGGACAGACAGACGGGGAAGACGGCTGTGGTTTTGGATGCCATCATCAATCAAAAGAAGGAATCCCCTCGACCCATCTGCATTTATGTGGCCATCGGGCAGAAGCAGTCTACCGTAGCCCAGGTGGTGAAAACGTTGGAGGACCATGGGGCCATGGAATATTCCTTGGTGGTTTCCGCTACCGCGTCGGATCCTGCGCCCCTTCTTTATATTGCCCCTTATGTCGGATGTGCGATGGGAGAGGAATTCTTGTGGCAGGGCAAGCATGTGCTGGTGGCGTATGATGATCTTTCCAAGCACGCCCAGGCTTACCGGCAACTGTCTCTACTTCTGCGCCGACCACCCGGCCGCGAGGCTTATCCGGGGGATGTTTTTTATCTCCACTCCCGTTTGTTGGAACGCGCTTGTAAATTGAGTGATAAAAATGGGGGTGGATCTTTGACAGCGCTGCCCATTATTGAGACCCAGGCGGGAGATGTTTCGGCCTATATTCCCACCAATGTGATTTCCATTACCGATGGTCAGATTTATCTTGAGACGGGACTTTTCTATTCCGGGGTTCGTCCGGCGGTGAATGTGGGCCTTTCTGTCTCCCGAGTGGGCGGTTCGGCGCAGATTAAGGCCATGCGTCAGGTGGCGGGACGTCTGCGACTGGACCTGGCCCAATACAACGAACTGGCGGCATTTGCCCAGTTTGGTTCCGAATTGGACAGGGCCAGCCAACAACAGTTGGCTCGTGGAGAGAGAATGGTGGAGCTTTTAAAACAGGATCAATATCGGCCAATTCCCGTGGAGAAACAGGTGGTTTTAGTTTTTGCGGGAGTCAACGGCTATGTAGACGACGTGCCGGCGGCAGCGGTAAGCCGGTTTGAGAGGGATTTCTTGAAGTTTATGGAAAATCGCCATGCGGAACTTCTCTTGGAGATACGGGATAGAAAAATCATAGAGGATTCCACAAAAGAAAAATTGGCCGGGGCTATCCGGGAGTTTAAACAACAGTTTAAATA
>JACQJN010000101.1 GCA_016205085.1 Elusimicrobiota bacterium
ATAGCCATTTTCAAACCTTAAAATCTCTCTCCTTCCTACCCGCGGGAAAGGAGTAACACCTTACCGCAGGTACCAGGCGCATTATATCGCGCCAGGTACGAACTTTATGGATGTTTGGTACGGCGTTCGGCGGAAGTCACTAGGTTGGAGAGGAGCATAGCCACGGTCATGGGACCTACTCCCCCGGGGACCGGGGTGATGTAAGACGCCGCCTGGGAAGCCGATTCGAAGTCCACATCCCCTACCATTTTGTCTCCTTCATAGTTGATCCCGGCGTCCAAAACAATGGCTCCGGGCTTGACCCATTCGCCTTTGAGCCATCTGGCTTTTCCCACGGCGCTGACCACAATATCTGCGGATTTAAGATGCTGCTCCATTTCTACGGTTTTGGAGTGGCAAAGGATCACGGTGGCATCCATGCAGGAAAGAAGATGGGCCGTGGGCTTTCCAACTATGTTGGATCGCCCTACCACCACGGCGGTCATTCCCCGGATATCGGGTTTGGCCTCCCGGAGAAGTTTGAGGATGCCATAGGCGGTGCAGGGAATGAATGTCTTGGAAGACTCCAGCTCTTTCATGTTTTTATGAGAGAAAAGGAGTCCAAAATTCTGAGGGGTGACTCCCTCCACATCCTTTTCCTGGAGGAGCATCTCCAGGAGGTTCCACGGAGATAGATGTTGGGGCAGCGGCTGCTCCAAAAGAATGCCGTCTACCTTTTCACTTTGAGCCAGGTCGCTGATTAAAAGCAAAGCGTCCGATTCGGAGCACTGGGCCGGAAGGTTTTCCTGCCGGGTGGCGATGCTCAGAGCCTGGCAGGCCTTGAGTCTTCCTTTTTGATAGGCCTGAGCGGAGGGATCTTCTCCGATGGTCACCAGGGCCAGCAGGGGAGGGGACCCTCTCCTTTTTTGGATCGCCTCTATGCGCGGGGTTAGACCTTCCTTGATTTTTTTAGATACAGCCTGTCCATCTAAGATTTTTGCGCTCATTTCCGGTTTTATTCTTGGCTCATTTTAGGAGGAGGCAAAATAGGAAGCCTCTCCGGTCTTTTATCTGCTCTCTGCATTTCCACTTCCGCCACCAGGATGCTGGGACATACCACCGCCACCGGCAGATTCCCTGAAGAGCTGTTGTTGATCCGGTTGTGAGCTTGGGGGTCATCTCCCGCCCCGATGATCTTGGAGACGGTCACCAGGGGCGTGCCTACGACATCCAAATCCCGGACCAGGGTTTCCGCGCCTGTTTTAGCATCCACCAAGTAAACTTCCTGAGGCTGTCCTCGGAAGGATTGGTATCCGCGCGTTTCTTTATCCTGTCCCCAGGAGGCAATATGGCGGATCCACAATCCGTAAGGTTTATTTTTCTTGGCAGCTTCTTGCATCAGCAGTTCCTTCAATTTTGAAATGGGAGCCGTTTTGGAAGATGTGACAAAAAGGTTGGCCAGTCTTGCGGAGGGTCTTCCTCCCGAAGAACGAGCATGGCCGTTGGATTTTGAAAAGCCTTTGACGGGATAGCGGGAGAGCAGGAAGTTTTTAAGGGTTCCGTTCTCCACCAGCGACACCCTCTGGGCCGGGATGCCCTCGTCATCGAAAGGATAGTAGCCGCTTAAATAAGTCCCTCGCCAATTTTTTTGGGTAGGGTCGTCTGCTATCGTGAGAAAGGTGGGCAGGATGCTTTGTCCGATTTTGCTTCGAAAGGTTTGTCCACCTTGAGGGTCTCTTTGCTCCTCTCCCTCCAGGCGGTTGGCCATCGCCTCAAAAAGAGTTCCGGCGGACTCCGCGTCCAGGATGGCGGGTGCGGTCAAGGGGGAGGTGGAGGGGGCTTGAATAAGGCGGGTGAGCCTTGCCGAGAGCCGTTCGGCCGATTCTTTGAGTTCTTTGATGGAAGGAATCTGGTCGGGGGTTTCGGCAGTAAAGCGTTGGGATACGGTCTGTTTAATGCCGTCGGAACTGATGGCTTGCGCCCAAAGAGTGAGACGGGTGTTTTTTTGGTTCCATCCCAGTTGACTGCCTTCTGAATTGGCAAATTGCTTGCGGATCTGAGCTACTTCCAGTGAGACAAAGGAGTCGGTGAATCGGGGGTATTTTTTGAAGACGCCGCTCACTTCCAG
>JACQJN010000102.1 GCA_016205085.1 Elusimicrobiota bacterium
AAGCCCCGTGTCCCGGAAAATGTTTAGCCACCGCCGCGACCCCACCGGCCTTATATCCGGCAATCATCGCCGCACCCAACCTAGCCACGTTTTCAGCATCCTCCCCGAACGATCTTACTCCGATAGCGGGGTTTTCCGGATACCCATGCACATCCAGCACGGGAGCGAAATTGACGCTAAATCCCAAGCGGCGCAGCTCCAGGGCGGCCAAAAACGCCAGCGTCATGGCATCTTCATTGGAATCTGCGGCGCCCAACATCATATTGGTAGGCAAGCTAGGCAAACCCAATGTTTGAGGAGCAAACACCATACCTCCTTCATAATCCACGGCGATGAAAAGCGGATGTTTTGCCCACTTTTGCAGTTGCTCAATGGTATTTCGGGTATCTTCTTCAGAAAACCTTCCCCACTGAAGCAACACCCCTCCTACCCTCCCTGCTTTGAGGTCCTGCTTAAAATTCTTAATATCCTCATAGCCCGTACGGACCATCAAAATCTGTCCGACTTTATCCTCCAAACTCAGATTCTCTAATGATCCCGTCCGGGCCGGGAGGAAAAAGAAAAAAAGGGCAAGAGTCGCCCTCATGAAGTAAAAGAAAAGCGGCACGCTTGAAGTATAAGAGGCGGTTGTTAAAACTTCAATACCAAATTAGGTAAGATGGTAAGATGCTGAATCTGCTTAAAACATTTTTAATCGGAAAACCCCTCCTCACCAGCGAGCTCAGCCATCAAAGACTTTCCAACTGGGCAGCCCTGGCGGTTTTTGCCTCGGATGCCCTTTCTTCAGTGGCCTATGCCACGGATGAAATCCTCTTGGTTCTCAAACAGGTCGAAGGCCAACCCATCTTTATCACTCCCTGGGTTGCGATCGCCGTGACGACACTTCTGGGCATAGTGGCGGTTTCTTACCAACAAACAATCCATGCGTATCCAGATGGGGGAGGAGCCTACACCGTATCCAAGGAAAACCTTGGAACCATTCCCTCCCTGATCGCGGCGGCAGCGCTTCTGGTGGATTATATCCTCACCGTGGCGGTGAGCATCTCGGCCGGGACTGCCGCCATCACCTCCGCCGTCCCGGCTTTATATGACCACCGCATCAACATCGCTTTGATTTTGATTCTCCTGATCACCGTCGCCAACCTACGCGGCGTCAAAGAATCCGGGATTCTATTCTCTCCTCCGGTCTATGCCTTCATCGGATGCATCGGATGGATGATAGGCGTAGGCTTAGTTCGCTTCCTTATATTTCATGAAGAGCCGACTCAGCCTCCTCTGCCTCCCCTGATGCTCCTGGAACCCCAGGAACCTCTCACCTCCCTTATCTGGTTGCGCGCCTTTTCTTCGGGCTGCGTGGCCCTGACGGGTATCGAGGCCATCTCCAATGGGGTAAAGGCTTTCCGGCCCCCGGAATCAGAAAACGCCGGCAAGGTTTTGAAAAGGCTGGTGTTCATACTGGGAAGCCTATTCCTTGGAATTTCGTTGCTGAGTTGGCTATACGGCATCACATTCTCCGACCAAGAAACGCTTCTTTCCCAATTGGCCACTGTCATTTTCGGCAAGGGTCTATTTTACGCCGTCATTCAGTCCGCCACCGCCTCAATTCTAGTGCTGGCTGCCAACACAAGTTTCGCGGATTTCCCCCGCCTGGCCTCCATCCTGGCACGGGATTCCTACCTCCCCAGGCAGATGCAAAATCTTGGAGACCGCCTGTGCTTTTCCAATGGGATCTTGATCCTTGGAGCCTGCTCCGCCTTATTAGTCCAACTCTTCTCGGCCAAACCTCATTTTCTTATCCCGCTCTACGCGGTGGGCGTTTTTCTCTCCTTCACCCTTTCTCAGAGCGGAATGGTTTTAAGACATTTCCGAATCAAGGAGCCAAACTGGATCGGCAAAACCGTCATGAACCTGGTGGGAGCGCTGGCAACGACGGTGGTGCTCCTGGTGGTCCTGCGGACAAAATTTTCCCACGGGGCCTGGATCGTATGCCTCCTCATTCCCGCGCTGGTCTACTGGTTTATCCTGATCCGACGCCACTATGCGAAATTCGACCTTCAGATGTCCCTGCCCCTGGAACTCCCTTCCCACAGACAACTGAAACACACCATCATTCTACCCATCTCACACATCCACCGGGGCGTACTGTCAGCCATCGAGTATGCTCGCTCCTTAAGCCATAACATACGGGCCGTTCACATCAGCTTCGATGAAACCTCGGACACAAACATGAAGTCTGAATGGGAAAGACTGGCCCCCGATATCCCTCTTGCCATTTTAAATTCTCCCTACCGAAGCATTGAGAAACCCCTGGTCGAGTTCGTAAAAAAAGTGGATGCTGAAGACCCTCAAGATCTGATCACAATCGTAATCCCCACGTTCGTTCCTCCCAGAGTTTGGCAAAACCTGCTTCACAACCAGACGGGCCTGCAGCTGCATCTGGCTTTCAGGGAACTTAGAAACGTGGTAGTCACCATGGTCCGGAACCACCTTCAATAGATGGACTACTGGCAGAGCTGCGTTTTAGGATTGGTTCAGGGGGCCACGGAATTTCTCCCCATTTCCAGCTCGGCCCACCTCATTCTGATCCCGTGGATAGCCCGCTGGCCGCAGCAGGGACTGGCCTACGATGTCGCACTCCACTGGGGCACCCTTCTGGCTTTGCTTATCTATTTCAGATCCGATTGGACACGCCTTTTAAAAACAGGACTTCTCAAAAAGAGTTCGCCGGAACGCGGGCTGCTCCTGAGTCTTTTTTGGGGAACGGTCCCCGGAGTGGTGGCGGGGCTTTTTCTGGAGGGCTGGGTGGAAAAATATTTCAGAACTCCCCCCTGGATCGCCTGCAACCTTATCCTTTTTGGGATTCTCCTGGGATTGGCCGACAGAATGGACCGCAAAAAACAAGGGGTGGAATCTCTAAATTTGCGGAGGAGCCTTATCTTAGGAACGGCCCAAGCCCTGGCCATATTCCCGGGAGTCTCCCGCTCCGGAATCACTCTGACGGCCGGCCTCCTTTTGGGACTGCGGCGTTTCGAGGCGACAAGATTCTCATTTTTGCTGGCCACACCCATCATCCTGGGAGCGGGAGTGCTGCAACTCAAAGATCTGACCCTGGCTCAAATGGGACCTTCCTTCTGGATGGGGATTTTCTCCGCCGCTCTTTCAGGCTTGGGATTCATCCACTTCATGCTGCGTTACGTTCGAACCCACGATTTGGGGATTTTTGTGTTCTACCGTGCCTGTTTGGGACTTTTGATCCTTTTCCTATGGAACGCCCAGCCCACGGCCCACCGTGAAAATTTGTTAAATATCCCGCGAATGGCTTCTTCCTCAGTGGTGCTTTCCCCTCTAGCGGTGCGTCTGAAACGTCATGTGGAGATGCTGTCGAAAGAAATCGG
>JACQJN010000103.1 GCA_016205085.1 Elusimicrobiota bacterium
CCCCACTGGGATATATCCTGCCTGGACATGCGCCTGCAGCTGAGAAATTCGGAATGTGCCCGCGGCAGAAAACAAAAGCAGAATTCCCAAGAACAAGCCAATATCCCCGAACTTGGTGGTAATGAAAGCTTTTTTACCGGCATCGGCAGCCTCGGGCTTCTCGAACCAAAAACCGATCAGAAGATAGGAGCAAACCCCCACCAGCTCCCAGGTGATGAAAAAAAGCAGCATGTTGTCCGCTAAAACCAATCCCAACATGGCGCCGGTAAAGAGAGAAAGATAGGCGTAGTACCTCTTGAACCGAGGGTCTCCGTGCATATATCCCAAAGAATAGACTTGAACCAGAAGGCTTACCAATGTGACCACAAAAAGCATCACCAAGGTCAATCCATCCACGTAAACACCCAAATTGGCTTCAAAGACGCCGAAAGGAAACCAGGAGAAAGACGATTCATAGGGCAAAGGAATTTGATGTTTCGCCGCTCGAATCAGCAAATAAAATGAGTGGAAAAATCCCCAACCCACCGCTACGATTCCCAGGAAAGAACCTTTCCATGGGAGCCAACGGCCTAAAGATAATACCAGGATCGCCGCAGTTAAACAAAAGAAAGGAAGGAAATAAAGATGGGCTAACATAATCTCTTATCCCCCATCATCCTTTAAGAAGATCAAACTTCTCCACATATACCGTATTTAAGTTCCTGTAGATGGCCAAAACCAGCGCAAGACCCACCACCACCTCCGCTGCCGCTACGGCGATGATAAACAGGACAATCCCCTGGCCCCAAACCTCCTTAAAATGCAGGAAGCGATTAAACGCCACCAAGTTAATATTCGCGGCATTGAACATCAGCTCCACCGACATCAAAATGCCGATGATATTTCTCCGGGTCAACGCGCCAAACAAACCGATCACAAAAAGCAACGCCCCCAAAGAAAGATAATGATACAAGCCCATCAGGAATCTCCCCGGCTAAAAAGAACCGCCCCCAGTAAAGAGGCTAATAGAATGACGGAAATAAGCTCAAAGGGAATCGAAAAATCTCCCAGCAAAAGTTTCCCCAAAGAAAATGTGGTCGGCGCTAAATTGTCCTGAGCCGGCGAACGTTGAGTGCTCCCAAAGATATGATAAAGCCCCCCGAAGATGATCCCGGAGACCAGAAGCGCCGCCATCCATTGTTCATTGACTTGTTTGAGCACGAAATCGGAGGCGCGTCCGGACAAAAGCACCACAAAAAGGATGAGCACCGCTATGCCCCCCACATAAATCAAAATCTGCGAAGCAAAAAGAAAGTCGGCTCCCAAACTGGCAAAGAGTCCCGCCACGCCGGCCAGGCAGAGCCCCAGCAAAAGTGCCGAGTGCAGCACATGGCGCAACAAAACGACTCCCAATGCAGAAGCGAGGATCACGACAGATAAACCATAGAAGACTAATTGTTCTAACATATCTAACGTCTAGCTGGGACATCCTGAATAGGCACTTGTCCCGTGGGAGGCTTAAACTTTTGTTCCCCCCTATCGAAGTAGACCCCCACATAATCATCTTCCTTTCTCCAGGACCGCACCATCTCATCTCTGTTCTGGAACATCAACTCATAATCCAGAGAATGCCAGACAGACTTCGGCTTGGTAGGGCAAGCCTCTTCGCACAAACGGCAGAAATTACATTTTCCGAAATCAATGGTATACCAATCCACCTTGGCGATGGTTTTACCCTGTTCATTCTTGGCATTCTTCAACGCAATGCAGTCGGAAGGGCATGCCTTGACGCACAAATTGCAAGCGATGCAGGTGTTGGTGTCAAAAAGAAGCGCGCCTCGGAATTTTTCGAATGGAACCAGCTTTTCAGTGGGATAGCTGACCGTAATCGCCGGTTTAAACAGATATCCCAAGGTAACCTTCAAACCCTTGCAGGTATTCCAAAAAGCCGTTCCCACTTCCTTAAAATAACTTATCATATCAGTAAATATATCCCCGCCAAAGCGATGTTGACGAAACTCCAGGGAAGAAGAAATTTCCAGTTAAAGTCCATCAAGCGATCTACCCGGAACCTGGGAAAAGTCCATCGGAACCACAGAAAACAAAACATTAGGAAAAGAATCTTGGATAAGAACCATATCCAGCTGGGAATAAATCCCAAGAAGGGCAAAGGGGCGGATCCTCCGCCTAAAAAGAAAGTAGCCCCCAAACAAGAAGCCAAAAGAACATACGCATATTCGCTTAAGAAAAAGAGAGAGAACTTCATCCCTCCATATTCGGTATGGAATCCCGCCACAAGTTCCGATTCGGCCTCGGGGATATCGAATGGAACCCGGTTGGTTTCAGCCACGGAGGCGATAAGAAAAATGATAAAACCGATCTGCCCCACAAACGGATAAAAGATATACCACTTGGGAAAAAAACCCAGCCAGTAGCCTGCTTGCCCCTGCTGGATAGCCGCCAAATTTAAAGAGCCTGCGAACATGATAACCGGAACCACTGAAAAAGTTCTGGGAAGCTCATAAGATACCAGTTGCGCCGCCGACCGGAGTCCCCCCAGAAGGGAATATTTATTTCCGCTGGCCCATCCCGCCATCACGATGCCGATGACGGATACTCCCGAGACGGCAAATATATAGAG
>JACQJN010000104.1 GCA_016205085.1 Elusimicrobiota bacterium
ACCCGGAGCCGTCCGGAGTAGATGAGGCTTGCTGCGGCCGCTGCGGAAATAGGCAACAACAAAAGCAGTGCAAGGGGATTGGTGAAGGTCATATGGGGTGGTGATTGCCTGCCTGCCGGTAGGCAGGGTGATTTGGTGAGTGGTGATTGGTATGGGACATGGTGGTTTCGATGATCTTTTTGATTCTGTAGATATCTTGTTCCCTGTCTGCATCCGTTGGATTATATTTTGCGAACTTTACTAAGTCGCAATTTTCCAGAACTTGTTTGGTCCATTGGATTGCGCTTCTTTCAATCTCGGCGGCCCGCATTTGGCGAAAAAGATCAGATGTGGTTAGATAAAGGGACGGGATTTCGTAGCGTCTATCTAAATAGTTTCTCAGGATATCTGCCAGCGTATTGTAAAATATTTTTGCCCCCCCTTCCTCCCATAATCCGGAAGCGATCAGGGATTCCAGTGCTTTTAGGGCTTGTTCATGGGCGGGCAACTGCTCAGTCATTTTTTGCAGTCTGGAAGAGTATAATTTGGATTTGTATTTGTGGCGCCATAGATACCATAGAATGGCTGAGAATAGGATCGCGACAGAAATGGCCCAGGACCATGGGAATAGAGCAAAAGGGGGTTTTATATCTCTAATATCGGAAGGTATTTCTTCCGGTAAAAAAGGAGCGAGGACCTGGAATTTAATGGGAGGGCTCTTCAATAAGAGTTGGGAGTTGGGAGTTGGGGGTTGGGAGTTGGGAGTCGGAATCAGGGTCCAGGTGAGGCTGGGGAATGTGGATTCCCCCACTTCGAAGGGGGTAACGGTCAAAACTCCGTGTTGTTCTTTTTGATCCCCTTTTGTTTGAGGTGGTTTGAACTGAATTTGATGGATGTAAAAAGAGGCTTCCTGGATTGCCGCCGTATCCAGACTCAATTGATAGGTGGTTGGATAGGTTGCTGTGATGGGAATGGAGATGGGTTCTCCCAGAAGTATGTAAGTAGTGGCAGGTTGCATGAGAATAGAAGAAGCAAAAGAGGGAGCAATGAAAGCAAAAAAAGTAACGAAGGCAAAGAAAGCCTCAAAGGTAATGCTTTTGGTACTCATCTAAATTTTTTAGCGCGCTGTCTAAAAAAACGAACAACAGGGTCTATAACGGGAAGTCCTGTGGAGATGAAGATGGCGTCCATGCCCGAGTTTTTTAAGAATTGCTGGAAACTGGTTCTGCGTTTTCTCTCTTCTGACCGATAGGTTTGTTTAAACGGACTAGACTTGGCATCGACAAGATAGCGTTTGCCGGATTCAGAATCTTGAAGATCCAGGAAAACAGGCAGGGTCGGGATTTCTCTTTCAACAGGATCTTCCAGAATCACGGGTATCAGATCATGCTTCATGGAAAGCTGTCGGAGGGCCGGTTCGAAATTGGAATCAATAAAATCAGAAACAAGAAACAGAATGGCCCGCCGTTTTAGCATTCGGCTGATGGTTTTTAGACTTTCAGTGATGTTTGTCTGGATATGGGTTGGTCGAAAGGTGAGAAGTTCACGAATCAGTCTAAGGTTGTGAAACCTTCCTTTGCGTGGTGGAATAAAACGTTCTACTTGATCGGTAAACAGGGCTAATCCCACTTTGTCATTGTTTTGCATGGCCGAGAAGGCAAGAATAGCTCCCAGTTCTGCCGCCGTTTCTGATTTGAGCTTTTCGCGTGTGCCAAAACCCAAGGAACCGGAGTAATCACAGGCCAAAACCACGGTAAGCTCCCTTTCTTCTACATATCTTTTGATAAAGGGTTTTCCGGTTCTGGCGGTAACGTTCCAGTCAATGCTGCGGATGTCATCTCCCGGAGAGTATTCTCGAACCTCTGAAAACTCCATGCCGCGACCTTTGAAGACGCTTAAGTATTCCCCGGCAAACGTTTCAGAGACCAACCGGCCGGTTTTTATTTCAATGCGGCGAACCTGCTTTAGGATGTCACTAGCGGATAGGGTCCCCCCTGGGGAACCGCTGGTCCTCGGAGCACTGCGAAGGGGACTGGGCAACATATTAGGGGCGGTAGTTTAAGGGACTTCTATGGTTTCAAACAGGTTCTTGATGATTTCTTCAGAGCTGATATTTTCGGCCTCTGCTTCATAAGTGACGATGATCCGATGCCGAAGCACATCAGGCCCGATGGATTTGATATCTTCTGGAGTCACATAACC
Source organism: Elusimicrobiota bacterium (assembly GCA_016205085.1). Taxonomy (GTDB): domain Bacteria; phylum Elusimicrobiota; class Elusimicrobia; order JACQJN01; family JACQJN01; genus JACQJN01. The sequence continues at coordinate 2,182 of JACQJN010000104.1, forward strand.
CTTTCCATTGAGGAAAGCCCATGCCTTGGCCGCTTGGGTGAGATAGAGCGTAGCTCTGGGGCTGGCTCCGTACTGGATCCATGGTTTTATGGAAGCTAGTTTATAGGATTCGGGTTGGCGGGTGGCAAAAACTAGATCCAGTATGTAGTTTTTTATCTTTTCATCCACGTAGACCTGATCCGCAACTTTCCGGGCGGAGAGGATTTGTCCAAGCGTGGCCACTGGATTGGCGGTCGGGATCTGTTGAGAAGCCATGCGAGACAGAATTTCCTTTTCCTCCGTCTTCGTGGGATAGGTGATCTTAATTTTAAGCATGAATCTGTCCACTTGGGCTTCCGGCAGGGGATAGGTCCCTTCCTGTTCGATGGGGTTTTGGGTAGCCATCACAAGAAAAGGGTCTGAAAGAAGATGGGTCGTATCTCCTATGGTCACCTGGCGTTCCTGCATGGCTTCCAATAGTGCCGATTGAACCTTGGCTGGGGCTCGGTTGATTTCATCGGCTAGAAGGAAATGGGTGAAGATGGGACCTTTGCGTATCGTGAAGGTGGTTTCTTTGGGATTAAAGATCAGTGTGCCCGTGAGATCTGCCGGCAGGAGGTCCGGAGTGAACTGAACCCGTTGGAAGTTGGCATGGATAGTCTTAGCCAAAGTTTTGATGGCCGTGGTTTTGGCTAAGCCCGGGACCCCTTCCACCAAAATGTGGCCATTGGCAAGGAGCCCTACCAGCATCTTTTCGATAAGGTCTTCCTGTCCTACGATGACTTGTCCTAC
>JACQJN010000105.1 GCA_016205085.1 Elusimicrobiota bacterium
AAAAAAAATGCGCCCAATGCCACGGCACAAACGGCACCCCATTCATCCCGGACCCCAACACTCCCGGTGATTATCTTAAAAATCCGGACGACAGTCTTAAGACGGACAACAAACTGGCCCCGGCTGCGGCTGTTGTCTTTCCACGACCGAGAGACTTCACCAAGGGAGCCTTTAAATTCAGAACCACCCCCAGCGGAGAGGTTCCTAGAGATGAGGATTTAATCCACATCATCAAGGAGGGCATGCCGGGAAGCTCCATGCCGGCCTGGAAGGACGCTCTAACCGACAGCCAAATCAAAGAGGTGGTAGCCTATATTAAAAGCTTTTCGGAACGCTTCCAGAGTGAGCAGCCCAGCGCCCCCCTTAAAATAGGAAAGCCTCCCAAGGCCACGGAAGATTCCCTTAAAAAAGGCAGGGAAATATTTGTTGAATTGGGCTGCGTTCAATGTCATGGAATTGAAGGGCGGGCGGATGGCCCTTCCGCCCCCGGGCTCAAGGATGATTGGGGAAATCCCATCCATCCCGCCAACTTCCACAAGGGCTGGAACTTTAGGGCAGGATACACGGTTCAAGATATCTATCGAACCATTATGACAGGTTTCAACGGCACTCCCATGCCCTCCTATGCGGACGCTTTCGGAGAGGACAAGGAAAAGCCCTGGCACCTGGCCAACTACATTCACTCCCTCTCCGCGGATCAGCCCAATACCCAAGAAGTCCTGGAAGCCCGGCACATGGAAAAATTGCCCGGGAGCCCCGCGGACCGCTCATGGGAAACCATTCCGTCTATTGATTTCCTTCTCTCGGGACAGATTGTGCAGGAACCGAGGCTTTTTACTCCTCCCGTAGACATGCTATCGGCCAGAGCTGCTTACAACTCGGAAGAGATAGCTTTACTTTTGGAATGGGACGATCCCACCCGAGACATCGCACCCTCACCGGACGTCGCGCAAGTTCAAATACCTATCCAGACAAAAGAGGGCGAAAAACCCTATTTTTTGGAAGGCGATCCTCAAAATCCAGGCAACCTCTGGAGGTGGGACGCTAAAACAGATCGAGTTCAGAATTTGAAAGCCACAGGGTTGAATCTCCCCAAACTCCCACTAGAAAAAACTATTTTCTTTTCCAGTTCCACCTATTCCGACGGTCATTGGCAACTCTTGATTAAAAGAAAAAGAGTGGTGGAGCCTGCGGCGGGACTAAGGTTGGACTCAGCTAAATTCATTCCCATCGCATTTGCGGTGAACAATTCCATCTCCACTTGGTACTATATTTTCTTAAAGCCTCCCGCTTCCAAGGCCCCCTATGTTTACGCCTTCACCACTCTTATTTTAGTAGCATGGCTTGAGAAACGCTGGATCCAAAGAGGAAAATGACCAAAATCTACACCAAGACAGGAGACAAGGGAGAAACCGGCCTCATCGGAGGGAGCAGAGTCCCCAAAAATCATCCCCGCGTTTCGGCCTATGGGGATGTGGATGAATTAAACTCCCATTTAGGAACAGCTCTGTCCCATCTGCCCAAGGATTCCATGTACGATCCTCTAAAAGAACACCTGTCCGAAATCCAAAAAGACTTATTTGATATTGGGGCAATCCTAGCCAGCCCAAAATCTACTTCCCAAGAAATCCCTGTTTCGAAAATCACGAAGATGGAACAGGAAATCGACCGCTACACTCAAGAGCTGCCTCCTCTAAAAAACTTTATTCTTCCCGGAGGCTGTCCTCCCGGCGCTGCCCTGCATCTGGCCCGGACCGTCTGCCGCAGGGCGGAACGAAGCGTTGTGGCCTTAAGCTCCAAAGAAAAAGTCACCTCTTCTGTTATCACCTACCTTAACCGACTCTCCGATTTTCTTTTCACTTCCGCCCGCTGGGTCAACTATAAGCAAGGCGCCTCCGAAACTCTCTGGGCCCAAAAATAAAATTCCCGAATGCTCAAACCGGTCAAGAATCCACCCAATCCTTTTGAATCCACCTACCGGGAATTCTTAGAGGAAGCTCCTCAGGCAGAGCTCAAATTTTATGAGGAACAGGCAAAGTCCATCCTCTCCAAAAACGAAAGCCCCGACCTCTCCTTCCGTTGGAGCTTAAACCCCTACCGAGGCTGCTATCATGGTTGCGCCTACTGCTACGCCCGCCCCTCCCATGAGTATCTAGGATTCGGCTCCGGAACCGACTTCGAAACCAAAATTGTGATCAAAAAGAATGCTCCGGAGCTCCTTAAGAAAGCCTTTCTTTCCCCTCGCTGGAAAGGAGAGCTCATCGTATTCTCCGGCAATACCGACTGTTACCAGCCTGCCGAAGCCGCGTACCGCCTTACCCAAAGATGTCTGGAAACCTGCCTGGAATTTAGAAACCCGGTGGGCATCATCACAAAATCCTTCCTCATATTGCGGGATAAAGAACTCATCGCACGCCTGGCTCAAGAGTCTTGCGCTCGAGTCTTCGTCAGCATTCCTTTCTTCGATGAAAAAGAAGCCAGGGCCATAGAACCTCAAGCCGCTTCCGTTTCCCGCAGGCTGGAGGTGATCCAGAAACTATCGGAACTGGGCGTTCCCGTAGGAGTCTCCGTGGCACCCATCATCCCCGGATTTAATGACGACGATATTCCTCAAATCCTCAAGGCGGCCCGAGAGAGGGGAGCCACCACCGCGTTTTATACCCTCTTGAGATTGGCCGGAAACGTCAAAAACGTTTTCTTCGAAAGAATCAAGGAAAGATTTCCCATGAGATACGAAAAAATCCTCCACCGCATCCAGGATAGCCACGGAGGCAAAATCTACGACCCTCGATTCTTCAAACGCCACGAAGGCCAAGGAACCTACTGGAAAGTGATAGAAAACCTTTTTGAACTCTACGTAAAAAAGCTAGGTTTCAATCAGGAAAAGCAAAAGCCCTCCGTCTCCGCATTCAGAATACCATCCCCCCAACCGGAATTGCCATTAACATTATGAGCAAACCCAATGTCGTCATAATAGGGGGCGGATTCGGCGGACTGCAGTGCGCGCGGAGCCTATCCGGCACTCCGACAGAAGTGTTGCTTCTTGACAAAAACAACTACCACCTCTTTACTCCCCTTCTCTACCAAGTAGCCAGCTCACTGCTCAATCCCAGCGACATCGCCTATCCTATCCGCACCGTATTCCGCAGGACCAGAAACGTTCGTTTCATGATGGCCGAGGTTGCCGGAGTGAATTTCAAGACAAAGACCGTAAGATTGATCGATGGAACAGAAAAGTCATACGACTATCTAGTCATCGCTGCCGGCAGCGAGACAAACTTCTTTGGCCTGGAATCAGTCGGACGCATGGCTTGTGGCTTGAAGGATCTGCCGGAGGCGTTGGCGCTGCGCAACCACATCCTTCGCTGCTTTGAGGCAGCTGCCCAAGAGACTTCTGAAGAACTACGGCAAACCTATTTGACCTTTATTGTTGTAGGAGGCGGACCCACCGGAGTCGAATATGCGGGCGCCCTATCGGAGCTTGTGCGTCTGGTGCTGGCATATGATTACCCGGAAATAGGTTTGGAAAAAATACGCATCATTCTTATTGAGGCAATGCCTGAACTTTTTCCGACATTCCCTAGTCAACTGGGACACGAGGCACGCAAACGCCTCGAACGGCTGGGCGTGACTGCACAATGCAACACAAAAGTACAAGAGGTCACTGACAATCTGATCAAATTCTCCAACGGCGAGTCTATTGTGGCCAGGACGCTCGTTTGGGCGGCCGGAGTCAAACCTGCCGGGCTGGCATCCACACTGGATGCGGCATGTAGCCGCAGCGGGCGCATTGAGGTGGATGAGTTTTTGCGCGTGCGCGGCCAAACCCATGTCTTCGCCATAGGGGACATCGCTTCTTTTACAGAAGGTGGCAGGGAAATCCCCATGATCGCGTCTCCGGCAATACAGGAAGCACGGCAGGCCGCCGCCAATATCATGCGCTCTATAGCTAACCAGCCGCTTGAACCTTTCCATTATCGAGATCCGGGAATGATGGCTACCATCGGCCGCAATTCCGCCGTCGTTCATATCAAAAATCTCTCACTCAAGGGATTTATTGGCTGGATCGCCTGGCTCTTCGTGCACTTGTACTTTCTCATCGGTTTTCGCAATCGCATCGCGGTGCTGTCCGGCTGGGCTTGGAACTATTTGCGCTATGACAGGCCCATACGCCTCATTGCCCGCGCCGGAGAACGAGACTGACGGACAATCCCAGCTTGTCCCTAAAACTCCAACCGGAACCCCCTCCTCCAGAAAATCCTCCGTCGTACCAAACATCCATACCCGCGGAAAAGGAGTAACACCTTACCGCAGGTACCTGGCGCATTATACCCGCCGGCAAGGAGTACTTCCTTCCGGCAGGTACCTGGTGCACTATATTGCACCGGGTATTGCACCGGATATTGCGCCGGGTAGAATTCGTAGGTTTGGTACGTCCCAAAGCTACTGATCCAAGGTTGTTTGGGACGGAAGCCAAGGGCACCTAAGGGTGGTTTTCGGTCTGCCAACCTACAACCATTTCCTTGGTGACCTATGAGGTAACCCACCTCGGTCACAAATAAGGGCAAAAAGTGTGGGGAAAGTGTGGGGAAAAATGAGGTCTTGAAATTGTAGCTAAACTAGGCTACAATTGTAGTATAAATGAGCTACAATATGGCAGACCCCACCGGACTCTCCAAATCCAAGGCGCGTCGAGCCTTGCTGGCTATTTTTTTCACAAACCCGGACCAGGAGTACTTCGTCCGCCAGTTGGAGAGACTGACCAGCATCTACGCTGCTAATCTCCAAAGGGAACTGGTCAAGATGGAAAAATCTGGGCTGCTCCATCCTCGAACCTTGGGAAACACCAAGCTCTATAAATTGAACAGAGAACACCCACTTTATCCAGAACTCAAGGGATTGGTTTCTAAAACAGCTGGTTTGGAAGAAACGATTCGGAGCGAGCTTTCTCCCCTACCCGGTATTCAGGCTGCCTATATCTATGGTTCTTTTGCTAGGGATGAAGAGCGATCCACAAGCGACGTAGACCTCCTCATCCTGGGAGAGGTTAATGAGAAAGCTTTGATCCCAGCTGTGAAGCACCTGGAAAAGAAGCTACAGAGAGAAGTAAATTATACCCTGTACACCCCGCAACAATGGAAAAAGAAGAAGACCAACAAAGACTCCTTCGTCCTGGAAGTGCTGAGGCAACCTCGAATCGTCCTCTTAGGAGACCCAAATGCCATCCGATGACCTGATCCAGCAACTTTTGGACGCAGGGTTCCTTAAGAAACACAAAAAGGACCCTGCACAGGCTAAGAAACTCCTCTTGCGGTCATTCCGAGACCTGAAAACCGCCAAAGCGAACCTGAAGATTGACGAGGAAGCTGCCTACACATTCGCCTACCTGGCAATGCTCCGGTCCGGAAGGGCTCTTATGTTTCTCAAAAGCTATAGGCCCACGGATGGTAGACAACACAAAACAGTGGTGGAGGTGGCGGGATTCTTTCTAGGGAAAGAGTACGACGATTTAGTCTATAAATTCGAACGTATGAGGCGCATACGTAACCAGTTCACCTATGAACCCGATCTTCCTCTGGGACAGAAAGAAGCCGAAGAAGCCTTAAAAACCGCCGAGCAATTCGTCCAACAAATGCTCAAACAAGCCCGCAAGGAAGACCCTCAAATGGAAATGGAGATATAGAAGACTTAAGACCCTTGCCTACATCCCAGAAAAGACCGCCCGCGCAATCCATAAAAAGGTCAAACTTCCATTAGCGCAAGAACTGCACGAATTAAATGGCGTCCCCAGAATTCCAACCTTTTAATTCCTTATTAAAAAGACTCGCGACCTCTCGAGAGTCTTTTCTTTAATTCCCTGGGCTAATAGCCTAGGTAAAGTAAAAATTTGGACTTCCCGCCCTTCCTGGTGTTACGCGAGAAAGCACGCCGCTCCCGCTTCCATGGGAAGCCGGGTGGTACCCCTCGAAGCGGTGATGATGGCCATGCTTGTGGGATTAGAGAGGCAGATTTTGGATTTAACTGAGAAGGTGAAAGCATGGAACATAGGTGGACCAGCCACTGAGAAAAAACTGAGCCTTAGCGATACCATTTCCACGATTGTGCGATGACCCTCTGAATTTCTGACGTGTAAGAACTTTTCAGGTCAGCCCATCTTGTGCTATCCGAAACAATGTTAAAAGCATCTTGGAACAGGCTAAGTACCTTGTCCTCTTTAAGTATTAAATCCCGAATTTGTTTTGCGAGTTCCGGGTCTGGCTCTGAAAGCATATTGTTCAATCTTTGTCTAGCATTTCGTCGCTCAGTTATTTTTGGATTGAAATACTGAGTCAGTTCATCGCTTGTTGAGAATACAGAAATATCTTTGTTCCCATATCTTAAAAATACAAAATCCAAGAACTTCTCAGGGCCCGGCTGATTCCAGGCTTGTTCCAGTTTTATGTAATGGTCTTCGATATGTGGAATGGAATAGGATTGCCAGAGAATCGGTTTATGTTTCTTCATGTCCGCAATTACGCCAACTTCATCCGTATGACTTATCATTTCATTTTCAAGAAACATGCAGGAACCAATCCCATGGGTTTTCAGCCGATCTTGTGTCATGGCGTGACGAATCTCGTGTGCGATTAGAGGCAAGGTTTTAACCGCCACTATATGGGCAATTTTTTGGGACGAGACCGATTCACTTTTGAGCGCCTCTATGGCTTCCCCCAGAATTTTTCCATTTATCTTGATGATGCTTGGCTCCCATGGTGCAAAACTAGCCAAACTCGACTCTTTTGCGGAAAATGTAAAGGTTAACCCGTGACTGGACAAGAAACTGGCATGTTCCTGCGTGGATGGCAATTCTGATAGCAGCCGGGACCATTCGGCAACTATCTGTGATTTAATATCTTCTGATCTGGCCGTGACTGTCCGATTCTTTGCATGCGAAATTTGTTCTAACAACAGCTCAATAGTTGGAAATTTGGGCAGAGTCTCAGATGTGCCAGCGTAGGAGCAGAAATAAGGATTAGCTGAGAAAAACATAAGCAGTAGGATATATTTTAGACTCGATTTGTACATATTATTAATCTAACACAACTGCAAGAACCTACTAGGGCCTTAGGACCCAGATGGGCATAGGACTTAAGTCTATGCTGGAAGGATGGATATTTGATGCTTCCCCGGATTCGGGCGGTATGGGGTTCTGGGGGGTCTGGGGACGCCATACATAATTCCAGACGGGGGCTGCGAAGGGTGTAGGAGGAATGTACGGAGTACGATAAGAAGAAATATTTGGAGTTATTGGAGAGGTGTGAGAGGGAGATCGGGGAAGAGACCGATTTCATCTCTATTTGCTAGTTTTCCTTAAAATTGGTTCAATCAACCTCTACCATCATTCCTCATGAATAAACAATTGGATTCTCTTTTAAGATCTACTCGTTCACTGCGGGACAGGGTAGCCTCCCATGACGTTTATAGGTTTCTTGAAAATCTAGAGCAAGTACGAATATTCATGGAACATCATGTTTACGCGGTCTGGGACTTCATGGCTCTGGTCAAATCCCTACAAAACGCCCTGACCTGCACCTGTGTCCCTTGGCTACCCCAAGGAGATCCCATCAGCCGGCGCTTGATTAACGAAATTACTTTAGATGAGGAGAGCGACGAAGATGGAAAGGGAGGCTATCGCAGTCATTTTGAACTATACCTGGGAGCCATGGAACAGTGCGGCGCGGACACTTCCTGTATTCGCAACTTCATAAATAGAATTCGTAGGAACGAAGATGCTTTGGAAGCTCTGCATAAATCCGGAGCTCCCAAAGCTTCCCAAGCATTTGTGGCCAGCACATGGAAGATTGTAACCTCTCACTCACCCCACAAGGTTGCGGCCGCTTTTGCTATAGGCCGGGAAGAGATTGTTCCAGAAATGTTCCAAAGGGTTATCGAGAGCATCCGGGGACGCTTTCCCAAGCAAATGGACAGCTTTGCATACTATTTGGAAAGACATATCAATGTAGACAAAGAGCGCCATTGGCCCATGGCGATGAGAATGTTAGAAGCCTTATGTGGAGAGGAGGGGTCTAAATGGAAGGAAGCTGTTGAAGCAGCTCAGACGTCTCTTAAGGCACGAATCCAACTATGGGATGACGTCAAGCGCCAGATTCTTCTATCCCACCCTCAAGTATTGATCTCCAGTTAAGAAAAGCTTTCAATCTTTCAAGCATTTTCTTGCGGGACTTCCCCTAAAATTGGTTTAATCGATTGTCGCTTTACCCGATGCCGCGGTAGCTCAGTGGTAGAGCGCAGGTCTGAAAAACCTGGCGTCGGGTGTTCGATTCACCCCCGCGGCAAGCCAGGTTTTTGGCGCAGCAAGCCTATGACATGAAACTTACCATTCTGATTGTTGAAGACGACTTGGATGCGGGAAGCTCCCTGGAAGACATCCTTCAAGAACAGGAGGGCTACCGAGTTTTAAGAGCCATCGATGGAGAAACCGCCCTGTATCTGGCCAAGACGGAACTCCCCTCTCTTATCCTGCTGGATTTAGGAATTCCCAAGATAGACGGGCTCGAGGTGTGCCGGCGACTGAAACAGGAAGATCCCACCAAACTCATCCCGATTTTCATGATCACCGGGGCGGACGAAATGGATCAGGTGGAAAAGGCTCTCATGAATGGGGCCAGCAGCTACATCACAAAACCCTTTGATATCCCCAACCTGCTCAAGAAGATCAGAGAAATCTTGCCCAAAGATTCCCAGTCTTGGATGAAGCCAAGAAAATAAAAACTCAAACAACTTCCAGAAGCGCAAAATGCAGGTATTCGGTTTCAGGCATAGCCAGAAGCACGGGATGATCCTTTGCCTGTCCCCGCAACTCCAAAACCCGGATCTGCTTTTGAGCTTTGCCCGCCGCCTGTCTTAAAATCTCCAAGAACATCTCGCGGGAAACATGGTGGGAACAGCAGGAAGTCCCCAAAAGCCCCCCCTTGGGAAGCCCCCTGAGAGCCAGAGCGTTTAATTTGACGTAGAGAATTTTGGATTTGGGAAGAGATCGCTTATTGGGAACAAGATTGGGAGGATCCAAAAGGACAAAGTCAGGCTGAACAGGCAACTCCCGGACACAGAATGCCGCCAAAACATGTTCTGCGTCCTCTTTTCTAAAGACGGCCGCATGGGACAGATGGTTTAACTCCGCATTGGCCTGAGCCAATCCCACCGCCACATCCGAGCTGTCCACCCCCCACACCTGTTGAGCCCCGGCTCGGGCGGCATGCAAGGCAAAAGCTCCCACATAACAGTATAGATCTAACACGCGTCGGTCTTTAAAAAATGGAGTCAAAAAAGCGCGGTTCTCCCTCTGGTCGAAATAAAAACCGGTCTTTTGTCCCATTTTCCTTATGGACTCCAAGGATGGGACTGTCCCTTTCATATTTTCCTGTATGGAAGGGGACTGGCTGGATTTCAAGGAAACCCAAAACTCAAGTCCATCCTCCGTGACCTTCACTCGTTCGGGAATCTCTCCGTG
>JACQJN010000111.1 GCA_016205085.1 Elusimicrobiota bacterium
TTCTCTTAGCCAAGCTTTCCACCCTCCGGCTATTCTTGGGGTCTATACGCTCTTTTAACACCTTCCAGGTCAACGCCCGATACATTTCTCCGGTATTGAGGAATAAAAATCCCAATTTCTTCGCCAGCAGGCGTCCCACGGTAGACTTGCCCACCCCCGCAGGACCATCCATCGCGATGATCCACCGTCTCCGACGCCTCTCTATTCTCATAACCTAGAACTTAGAACCTAGTACCTAGAACTTTTGACAGTGCCCGCAGGAGAATCCTGTTTTGCTGTGGGGTCCCCACTGAAATCCTGAGGTGGTGGTGGAGCCCATACTCATCCAAAGGCCGCACAATCACCCCTTCGTACAAAAGTCTCTGAAATACTTCCTTCCCTAAAATACGGGACTCCACAAATAGAAAATTGGCCGCCGAAGGAGTCACCTTGAGCCCCCATTTCTGCAAAATCGGATACAACTTCTCCTTCTCTTTCTCCACCAGCGCCACGCTGCGGCGCACAAAAGCCGCATCCTGGAGAGCTTCCTCCGCTGCCAATTGTCCCAAAAGCGAAACGTTAAACGGCATCCGAATACGATCCAGCCACTGAATCAGCTCTGTGGCAGCCACGGCATAGCCCACCCGCACCCCCGCCAAACCATAGGCTTTGGAAAATGTTCTCATCACCACCAGATTGGAGTGCGCCTGAGCCATCTCCTTGAGACTTTCGGGATAGTCCGGCCTCAGCCGGGCATAGTGGTAATACGCCTCATCCAACACCACCAATACCCGGGAAGGTACCGTATTTAAAAGCATCCCCACTTCCTGAGCGGTGTTATAGGTCCCTGTAGGATTGTTGGGGCTGGCCACGAACAGAATTTTTGTCTTGGCGGTCACGGCCCCCGCCATAGCAGAAAGATCATGCCGCCAATGCTCCATGGGGACCTCCACCACCTTGGCCCCCATCAAACGGGCGTGCTGGGCAAACCGGATAAATCCAAATCGGGACACAACCGCTTCATCCCCCGGATCCAGGAAGGCTTCGCACAAAAGACGGATCAGCTCGTCGGAACCATTGCCGATAATCACCCGAGAAACATCCACCCCCAAATGTTTTGCCAACGCTTGACGGAGAAGAGGACTGGCCCCCTCGGGATAGATAAAACTCGACGCCGCCAATCTCCGGATGAGGCGAACGGCCCTGGGAGAAGCGCCCAAGGGATTCTCGTTGGAAGCCAGTTTGACGACCTTCTTAATTCCCAACTCCCGCTGGACCTCTCCAATCGGCTTGCCGGGGTGATAGGGAGAAACCTGGTGGAGGCAGGACCGGACTAATGTTTCAAACACAGGAATGCCATCATCCTCAAATCCAATTTTTCACGCCTATAGGAAAAAAATTCTTCGGGCAGGCAAGCCGTGCACTTTAAAGAAAAGGTGACGTTTTCTTCCGGAACCCCATGTTCCTCCAATTGACGGCGCACCTCCTCCGAAAGATTGACATAGGTGGTCTCCCCCTCCCGAACGACAGTCGAATCTACTGGAAACTTTTGAGCTACCTCCGGTCCCACGCGAAAGCAGCAGTGTAAAATATGGGGACCTACCGCCGCCGAAATATCCTCCGCCGCCACCCCCTCTTTCCCAAATTCTTCCACCATGACTCCCGCCAATCCTTGAGCTATCCCCCTCCAACCCATATGCGCCAACCCCACGATGTCTCCTTCCCTATTCCAGAAAAAAACAGGCAGACAATCCGCCACCCAGATCCCCACCACCTGATCCTTATCCCCCGAACCACGTCCCCTATTATTTAATATCCAGGCGTCGCCTTCTATAGAAGAGCCGTTGAGCTGTGAGGATCTTATGACTTTGGCGCTATGGATCTGCTTGAGGAAAACAGGTTGGTCTTGAATGCCGAATGAACGGAAGAAACCAATTCGCTTTTCGAGGACCTTCATATCCCCAAGAATTCGCGTCGTCACGCCATGCGCGATCCCAAGCGCCTGGAGACGGTCCTCTTGATAAAGGTCCCGGTTTTTGACCCACATGAATTTTACTTAGCCCAAAAAATTCAGTTGCCTACCATGTTTCGTCTGGAACAACTGTATAATTTTATGCCTGCCTGCCGGCAGGCAGGCAGGCAACTGAATTTGCGCCTGCGGCGCTGGACAACCCCGTCGCCGTTAAGCGGCACCGGCCCTACGGGTGAATTCCCCATCTGGGGAATTCAGGTTAGAACTAGTTTCTGCGACAGGGACTTCCTGTTTGGCTGCCGGGACAGAAACTTGAGGAATCTTTCTTAGGGGACGGACCCATTTGGTAAAACTGGAGGGTTTGAGGCTGTACTCATGCACCAGCCTGACCACCTCCGGGATGGGAGGAAATTTCTCCCAGTTGAGCCTTAAGATTCTCACTCCAGCCTGCTCCATCTCCTCTAAAAACTGTCTGTAATTCTCCTGGAGATACCGAAGATATTCCAAGGTGATCCCCTGCTCCATAGGCCTGCCGCGCAACCGGATACGTTCCATGGCCGTTTCAGGACGACAGTCCAAATAAATCAAAAGCTGGGGGAACACCAATTCTCTAAGCACCATATTGTCAAAAAGATCCAAATAGGTATTGTAGTCCAAGTCTGAAATGATCTTATCGGGATGCTGGTTCAGCATGCGCGCGAAAATAGTGTCCTCCCAAATGGTGCGGTCTTGCACCACCCCCCGAATCCGGCCCAAACTGATGCGGGCCACGAATTCCCGGTGTTGCCTAAAGCGATGGTTTAAAAGCCACACCTGCATGATCGTTCCGTAATGCTTCATGTCCCTGTAGAATCTATCCAGGTAAGGATTGCCGTCCACTTCTTCCAGGATGGGTTCAAAATTTAAGGCGTTGGCCAACTCAACCGTCAGGGTAGACTTTCCGACTCCTATGGTACCCGCAATTCCTATGTATCCCTCGGCGAACATATGAAATCTCCTTTTTTTACCTAACGACCACCCTTGCTCTCAACCTCCTGTTCAATGCCTCGGATGGCCAGCAAAACATCGTCCGGATTAGAGGCCGCCGCCAATATATTCTCCAATGTCACCAATCCGTCCTTGTGAAGCTTTACCATACCCTGGTTAAAAGTCTGCATCCCGTAGAAGGATCCCTTCTGCATGGCTTGAACGATTCCCACTAAATTGTTTTCCTCAATCAGTTTGCGGATGTGGGCCGTCACCACCAGGACCTCGATCGCCGGGATGCGTCCTCCCTTGGAACTGGGAAGAAGTCTCTGAGAAATCACCCCCTTCAAAGTATCCGCCAGCTGGATACGAATCTGAGGCTGCTGGTGCGGAGGGAACATATCCACGATCCTGGAGATGGTTTGATTGGCATCGATGGTGTGAATCGTAGCCAGAACCAAATGACCCGTCTGAGCCGCCGTCATGGCGGCCTGGGTCGTCTCTAAGTCCCGCATCTCTCCCAGGAGGATCACATCCGGGTCCTGCCTTAAAGCCGAGCGCAAAGCCTCCACGAAACTTCCCGTATCCATCCCCACTTCCCTTTGAGTGATGATGGATTTTCTGTCGGCATGGAGAAATTCGATGGGATCCTCGATGGTCACGATGTGGGCCGAGCGATTTTCGTTGATATAACCCACCATCGCCGCCAGGGTGGAAGATTTTCCCGATCCCGCCGTCCCCGTTACCAAGACAATTCCCCTTTTACTGACCGCCAGCTTTTGGACCACTTGCACGGGGAGTTTGAGCTCTTCCAAAGTAGGAATCTGATTTGAGACATGCCGGATGACGATTCCCATCATCTGTTTTTGTCGAAAGACATTGAAGCGGAACCGTCCTAAACCACCCTCTCCCGACAAGGAAAAATCGCAATCCTGCCTCTCGTCAAAAACCTTTTTAGGCTTAGGCGCCATCACGCTGAAAGCCAAAGTTTGAACCTGATCCGCCGTGTAAGTCGCTCCCACAGGGTAAAGCACCCCGTCTATCCGGAGATAAGCGGGCCCCCCGGAACGAATGTGCAAATCGCTCGCTTTTTTCTCCACCATCAA
>JACQJN010000079.1 GCA_016205085.1 Elusimicrobiota bacterium
CATTACCACCCTATCACGCTGTTCACACGTCTCTATTCAAGCACAAACCTAAATGTGATCACTCCCCACTCTTTTTCCGACTCCGAAGGAGCAAATACCCACTTCTTGAGAGCCTCCATTACCAGACGATCCAAAATCCCATAGCCGGAACTCTTCTCCACGCGCATATTGGGTAAAACCTTTCCATCCCGGGAAACGAAAAAACGAACGGAGACAGCCGCCTCCAAAATTCCCTGATCCTTGGCCCATTTAGGGTAGGGTGGAACATAGGCCCGAAGCACTTTACGCTGGGAGAGCGGACCCACAATCTCCACCGCCTTGGAGGGAGAGTTCTCTCCCAAAACCTCCTGCCTCTTAGGAAGGGTTGGTGGAAGATTGGGTTCAATCTTAGGCCGCGGAGCTCCTATCGGCCCGGCAGGACCGCCTCCCTGCAACTGGAGGGAGGGCGCTGAAAACATCTCCGCGAATTTCCCCAATCCCGAAGACTTTCCCGACTTGGCTTCGCCGGAAGCTTCGGGCTGCAAGGGAGTAGCGCCCACAGGCCTTGTCCTCTGCTGAGCCACGAAAGCCTTCACATCCTGGATATTCTGCGGCTTAAAAGCAGGCAACCCCGCATTTTCCAAAGTCAAATCAGGAGGCAGTGTAGGCGCACGGCGAGACCCCACCTCTTCCAGTTGAAGAGAGGCCGCCATGGGGACTTGGGTGTTCCGGGCGGTCAAATCCTTAGCCGCCGCCTCCGCCAAAGCCAGGCTTTTTTTAGACAGAGACATCTGCAAGTCGGACCGAGACTCCAATTTTCCCATCTTCTCTTCCAGGCGATCCGGTATCTTGATCTCCCGGCGGGCCTCAGGAATTTTCACCTCCATCTGGCGGGCCACAGGAATCTGAGGCAGAGCCATCTTCAAGAAATTCCAGGTGCTGGGAGGTTCGGGACGTCCTGCCGGAACCGGGATGGGCGCCTGGGGCTTGATCGGAATCAAAAGATCCACATCCGAAATCACCGTGGTGGATGTCTTGGGAGCCATGGCCACCAAATAAATATAAAATCCCAACAGACCTCCATGCAATCCTACCGACAATCCAAGAGAAACGTTCAGCGTCCGATCCATCATTCTCTCTTCTTCTCCGTGGCAACCGTCAAAGATTTCGCCCCGGCCTCTTTTGCCTGGTACATCAACTCTATCAAAAGCCCATGCAGAGCATCCTGGTCCGCCTTGAACACCACATATTTATCCTGGCTCTGTGAAATTCTGTATTGAAGCTCCCGGGTAAGCTCCTGCTTATCTTTTACCTCTTTTTCTCCCACCGCCATCTTGCCCTCAGCCGAGATGCTCACCACAATTTTATCCTTCTCCTCCCCCTCTTGGGTATGGGCCTTGGGCAGGTTCACCTTGAACATAGGATCACTAAACATAGGCGCCGTCACCATAAAGATGATCACCAAAACCAAACAGACGTCCACCAGCGGCGTCACGTTGATCCCTACGATCGGCGCTTCGTCTTCTCCGCTACTTACTTGCATAAAAGTTTCAAGCTAGTCATTCTTCATAATCGCGATCTTGGCCGCCCCCGCCTGCTTGGCGGTATCCATGATCGTCACCACATCCCCAACCTTATTTTTTGCATCCGCCGTGACAATCACCATCTTATCCTTGCTGGTCATCAAAGCGCCACGCAAGTCCTGGGAAAGCTTTCCAAACGTGGTAGGACGCCCGTTGAGGGTCAAGCGGCCGTCCCGACTCAACTTTATCTGAACATTCTCCGAGGCCGCCACCTTGCCCACCCCCGCCTTGGCCTTGGACTCCAAAACCTTGATGCCGGCCTGAACCGCGAAAGGTGCCACTGCCATAAAGATGATCACCAAAACCAAACAGACGTCCACCAGCGGCGTCACATTGATCTCGGTGATAGCGTCTTCTCCGCTGCTTGTTTGCATTCCCATACTCAATCCTTTTTTCGGCGTTCGGCTCGATTCAATGCCAATTCAATCCTTCGGTTTAATTCATCCAAATTTACGGGTTTAAACATATAGTCCACAGAACCCATCTCCATGGAATCATCCACCGTCACCTGGTCGGCCAAAGCGCTCAACTGAATCACGGGCACATCCTTTGTGGAAGGCTGCCCCCTCACCCACCGGCACAGCTCCACCCCATTCATCCCCGGCATCATGACATCCATCAAAATTAAATCCGGAATCGTTTTGGCGAGATACTCCTGGGCCTTGCTTCCGCTTTCTGCGGTATCCACCTGATACCCTTGAGAACTAAGCCCGACCTGCAAAAGTGTTCGCAAATCCTCATCGTCGTCTACCACTAAAATGCGCTTAGCCATTTTTAAAAAAGTGCGCCGTGACGATACTCAACTTGCTTTGAGCGTTGAGAAGCAGCTTCTGGAGGTTCTTGCCTTTAGCGGACTGGCTCTTCTCGATGTCCTTAATCGCCTCCCGAACCAACTGGTGATCTCTTGAAAGAATAAACTTCAAATTTCGCATCGTTTCATTAAAACTGAGCACAAGGCCCTTCAACGCGTCTTTCGGCTCCGACTCAATCTCCGTGGACAGGCGCCCTTCTCTTAGATCCTTTAAACCCTTGTCCAACTGCTTCAAGGGCCTGGCAATACGAACGGACCAGAACAGGCCGATCACGGTATTTAAAATAACCAGGACAACCAGAAGCCAAAATAAACCCATAAAAAGATCCCACAGAAGCGTCGGGCGGTAAGGATTCTTGGCAATAAACACGAGTCCCAGAAGAATCCTTCCCACAAAAATGCTCTCCGCCGTAAGCAGGATGACCAGCGTCACCACAAACCTAAATTGCAGTTCCGGATCCACATACAAAGACTTTAACTTGTCCGTTAGTTTTACCATCTAAGTATGCAGATACACCATGATCTTCAATGACGCCGCCTCCATGGCCGTCGAAATAGCCTTTACCTTGCGCATAAAATAGTTATAGACGATGACGGCCGGAATGGCCACCGCCAATCCCGCCGCCGTGGCCACCAAAGCCTCCGCGATGCCCTTTGCCACCACCGCCGGACCTCCCGTCCCGGAAATGGCCAAATCCTGGAAGGCCTTTATGATTCCCACCACCGTGCCAAACAGCCCTATGAAGGGAGCGGTATTCCCCAGCGTCCCCAAGACCACCAAAAACCTCTCCATCTTGAGCCTTTCCTCCAACCGTACCGCTCCCAGAAGCTCCTCCACGTCCGCCTTGGGTTTCTGGTGGTTGGCAATAGCGGTCCTGGCAACCATCGAAAGAGGGCCCTGGGTTTTTTCGCACAGGGCGAGCGCTTCTTTAAAATGCCCCTCCTCGATAAACTGTTTTATTTTGGCCAGAAAATTACCGGAATCTATATCGTTCTTTCTGAAAAAAAGCCATCGTTCTATGGCAAATGTCACCGAGAGAATGGAGCAAAAAATGAGAATCACAAGCGTAAAACTGCTTCTTAAGATTTCCAGATAGTTCAGTTGGACCATAATCAATTCTCCTTGGTTGTTTTCTGTTGCGCTTTCTCGATCACGATCTCAACGCGCCGATTCTTTTGTCTGCCCTCGACCGTAGCGTTGTCCGCGATGGGCCGAGACTCTCCATAACCCGTAGGGGTAAACCGGGAAGCATCCAATTTCCGGATCTTCGCGAAATAATTCACCACCGCCCTGGCGCGCCCCCGAGAGAGTTCCAAATTCGAAGGAAATTGGGCCGTATGGATGGGAACGTTGTCCGTATGCCCTTCCACCAGGACATGGCGGTTGGGGTATTTCTTTATCAACGACGCGGCTTCATCCAAAGTGAGAAAGGCCTCAGGACGGATCTCGGCCTTGGCGGTTTCGAAAAGCACCTCCGCCGCCAAATTGATCACGATGCCACGGGCCCCCTCCTGGACGGCCACCTCCGGCACAAGGCTGGGCACCAACTCCTCTTCCGTGGCCACGGTCAAAACAGGCTTGGAGGTATCCAGGGTCACGGCGGCAACCGGACTTTTTCCCATATTGCCCACCGCATCCTGTACATGCAGCTGCCCTGAATACTTTCCATCCGGAAAAACCATATTCTTGGAATCCATTCCTTCCCAAGCAATATCGGCGGGAGGCCGGCCCTCTCCTTTAAATTGGTGCACCACAACCCCTTTGGCATTTAAAAACTTTAAAGCCCAGTGGGATAAATCCGAGGAGTCCTGCACCGTCAAACTGAAAACGGCTCGGTTCTTGGAACTCTCGGATCTGGGAGCAAAAATGACGGGGTCCACCGCAAGGGTGAGTTCGGGAGGCGTGTTGTCCACCTTAAGAATCTGATCCGGCAATTCAGTTCCGTTGCCCACCGCATCTTCCGCGTACAGGTTGTAGGTGTAAGCCCCATCCGGGACCACCTTGCCCGCATTGGAAGCACCATCCCACGGCACGGAGGAAGGAAAGCTTCCCTGTCCTGAAAGCGTCTTGACCAGTTTGCTGCCTTCATTCTTGATGCTGATGGTCCACCGGCCCGCCGCGCTGGAGTCCTGATAAGAAAGCTCGAATCCCAGTTTATCCAAAAACCCATCCGCGTTCGGGGAGAAAAGAGCCGGCACCGCGCGAATCGCCACCTCGGGTCTGGCGGTATCTATGCGCATCATCTGGGCCGGAGTGGAACTCCTGTTCCCAGCCTCATCGATGACCTCAAAAAGAGTCCGGTACTGCCCATCCGGAGCCTGGCTTTTGTCATCCTTTTCCCCTCCCCATACCACCTGCTTGGGAGGTTCTCCCGGCCCCTCAAATCCGCGTACCGCTATGCCGTTTACATCGGTCACATTCAAAGCCCAGCGCTTGATTTTATTGAAAGACTTGACAGATAAGTTGATGGTCACGGAATCTTTAACTCCATCGGCATTGGGTGAAAAACTGGGAGCACTGGCCTGAGCGGATGCCTGAGGAATCTGAGCCCCCACCGTGATGGTCTGGGCAGATGTGGCGGCGGAGTTATGGGCTTTGTCCCGAACCCAAAACGTATAGGTGTAGGAACCATCCGGCATTGCTTCTTTGTTTTCGGAGCGGCCG
>JACQJN010000080.1 GCA_016205085.1 Elusimicrobiota bacterium
GTGGAGGTGGAAAACGCCTATAAAAAATTAGAGGTCTGGGTTGAAGAGGGGCGGAAGGGGGATTTCCATGAAGTTAGGTTGAATGCGCTCAAACAGGTGGGACCTAGCGTATTTTTCTCGCTTTTGGTCATTGCGGTGGCTTTTCTGCCGGTATTCACATTGGTGGATCAGGAGGGTCGTCTTTTTAAGCCTTTGGCTTACTCTAAGAATATCACCATGGCGATTGCTGCAGTCTTGGCTGTGACTTTGGATCCTGCCGTGCGAATGCTTTTTACTAGGATGGAACCGTTCGATTTGGGTTGGATTTCATGGTTTATCAATGCCGTAACCGTCGGAAAGTATTATCCAGAAAAAGAGCATCCCATTAGCCGAAGACTTTTTAAGTGGTACCAGCCGGCAGCCGAATGGGTCTTAGCTCATCCCAAAAAAACGATTCGATTGGCGGTTCTGGCGATTCTTTTGACGATCCCTGTCTATTTTAGATTGGGCTCGGAATTCATGCCACCCTTGAATGAGGGATCCATCCTTTATATGCCGACCTCTTTACCGGGAATGTCTGTTACAGAAGCCCAACGGGTGCTTCAGATACAGGACAGGATTTTAAAGAGCTTTCCCGAGGTGGAGACAGTCTATGGCAAGGCCGGTAGAGCGGAGACCTCCACGGATCCAGCTCCCCTTTCCATGATGGAGACGACGGTGGTTCTCAAACCTAAAGACCAGTGGAGGAAGGGGATTACTTATGAAAAATTGATTGAGGCAATGGATCAGGCCTTAAAACTTCCGGGTATCCCTAACATCTGGACGCAGCCCATCCGCAACCGCATTGACATGCTTTCTACGGGCATGCGAACTCCTGTTGGTGTCAAGATATTTGGACCGGACCTGGATGTGATTCAGAATTTGGGAGAGCGGGTGGAGAATGTTCTGAGAGAGGTTCCGGGAACGCGCAACGTGACAGCCGAGCGGACGGGGACCGGATATTTTGTGGATATCGTTTTAAGACGCAGGGATCTGGCGCGTTATGGGCTCTCGGTGCAGGATACCGAAATGATCATTGCTTCCGCTATAGGAGGAGAAAATATCACCACCACTGTAGAAGGAAGGGAGCGCTATCCAGTGAATGTGCGGTACGCTCCGGATTTTCGAGATAACCTCGAAAAGCTCAAGAGGGTGCTTGTGCCAACTTCCACAGGGGCTCAGGTGCCTTTGGCGCAGTTGGCGGATTTAAGGGTGGTCAAGGGGCCTGGAATGATTCGGGATGAGGGGGGGCTTCTGGCTGGGTATGTATTTGTGGATATGGCGGACAGAGATATTGGGAGCTATGTGGAAGAAGCCAAGAAAGCGGTTCGGAAAAAAGTAAATTTTCCAACGGGCTATACCTACTCTTTCAGCGGTCAGTATGAAAATATGCAGAGGGTCAAGCAGAGGCTTAAAATCGTGGTGCCCATCACCCTTTTTATTATATTCCTTCTCCTTTATATGAACACGGGTTCTTATATGGCTACAGGGATTGTCCTTTTGGCGGTCCCTTTTTCTGCTGTGGGAGCCATTTGGCTTTTGTATATTTTGGGATACAACATGTCCATAGCGGTGTGGGTAGGAATTATCGCTTTGCTGGGATTAGATGCCGAAACAGGTATATTCATGCTTTTATATCTGAATTTAGCCTATAAAGCACGTTTAGATTCGGGCAGAATGAATACGGAAGAAGATCTTAAGGAAGCCATTTTAGAAGGGGCGGTCAAACGGGTGCGGCCTAAAATCATGACGGTGGCCTGCGCCTTTATGGGGTTGCTTCCTATCATGTGGTCCATGGGAACCGGGGCGGATTTGATGAAGCGCATCGCAGCTCCCATGATAGGGGGGTTGTTTACAAGTTTTATCATGGAGCTGCTCGTTTATCCTCCCATATTTTTTCTATGGAAGTGGCACTACGAGATGAAGCATGGGGAGGTGAGGACTTGATGAGAATCCCGATGTGGCTGTGGCGGCTGGTCTGGCTGATCAGGTCCGGATGGCAGAAGGACCTCGATGTCGGGAATCTTTTTCCACCGTTTAGGCTCAAAGACCTGGGGGGCCGCCCCCATGCCGTGCCAGACAGGACCGGCCATTCCTGGACGATCCTATGGTTCACCAATCTCTGTGAGGATTGTCGCGGGAAAGCGCCCCTTCTGGAAGAGCTTCGCAGGGAGGCTGGAGACCGGTTCCGCATACTGGCTGTCAGTCTGCTCGGCCACGATGAAGCCCTGCCTCGCCAGGTGGCGGCTTCCTGTGGATTGACCATCCTGCTCGATCCCCATGATATCGTAGCGCGCAAGCTGAGACTGCCGCACCCGCCACAGACCTGCCCATTCCGCAATCTCTTCATTCTCGACAGAGACGGCAAGATTCTGTTCAAGCACCATCTTTCCGCTATGAAGCCGGAGGCTTTTCGTTCCTTATGGCAAGGTTACTTGCTCTCTACTCCTCCGTGACTTCTTCTTTTAATTCCTGAACAGCTTCGGTGACCTTGTTGGCCTTTTCCTGGACGTCCTTGGCTTTTTCAACCAACTGCTTCCCCTTGCGGGGATCTATCTGAACAGGAAGAACTCTCTCGATCTCTTTTTGTGAGGGCATTTTAAACTTGATGTATCCGTAATAGACGGCGGCGGCGACAATGGCAAGGATGATGAGTTTTTTCATGGAAAATTACCTCTCCTACTTCTTTAGTTCTTTTTTGGCGGCTGAGACGGCCTTTTTGGTTTTTCTTTTCATCGTTTCCGTTTTTTGAGCTACTTCTTTTTTCTTCTGCGGATTCACCTCTACCGGCAGGGCCTGCTCAATTTGTTTTAGACTCGGCTTTCTTATTCGGAGAAAACCGAAATAGAATGCGGCTCCTGCCGCCAGTACAAGCATGATGGTGATACGCTTTTTATTTTCCATAAGCGTGATTCCTCACTTGGTGTAGTTCCCGAAGGATTTAGAGACCTGAAACTTGAGCATCTTGAAGTTTTCAATCTCCGCCTGAGCGGCGATAAAGGGCGCCGCTAAAGAACCTGTCAAATTTACCGTCAACCCCCACGGTCTATAAGTCAGATTGGCTCCTATCGCCAAGGGACTTATGGCCCGAAAGTAAGGCACCTCTTGTGTGGTCCCATTGGATCCCACGAAGGGGGGATCCAGCAGCAGGGCTGGATCATTGTCATCGGGAGTGGCCAAGAACGTGATGATATAGGGGTTGAGCGTAAAATTTCTGATGGGGATGCCGGCTTGAAGTCCCAGGGTGGGAGAGACAAACGTTTCAGAGGCCTCATAGGTGCGTTTGACGCATTTATATCCTCCCGGATAAACCCCATCCTCAGCGCAAAGATTGCTTGTGGGAGCGCTTCCGGAGTCTAAGTCCAAAATGACGGTTGTTCCTGTGCCTTTGGTATGAAAAAGAGTGGGTCCCATAAAGCCGCTTAAACTGAATTTTTCGGGAGAGGTTCCCCAAATTCTAATGTTCACGCCCAGGCTGGCCCCCAGCGACGTGCTCCCGTCCGATTCTCCATGTTGGAAAATCTGTCCCGGCTTTGTCGAAGCGCCGGATAAAATGGCATCTCTATTTTTGGCATTGGCCCGGCCGTCCAATGTGCCCTTGCCAAGTCGTGCCCCCAGTGCCATTCCGTAAAGACTCCAGCGTGAGGAGAACGCTTTTTCCAGAAGAACCCCGCCACCCCAACCAAATATAGGACTGTCCAAGGAAACATCGGTGACGGGTTGTCTGACCTCGCTGGACTGGGCGGGATTCTGCACGGAGAAAAAATCTACCAGAACGGTCATTTTATAATCTCCCGGTTTAAAAAAAGTCATGGGCAGGGGTGGGTTGGCATATAGGAGAGATAGGGCAGTTTCGGCATTGGTCAGAGGAATACCGGCCTCTCTGGCTCCGTGGGTGGCCCAGACAGGAGTAGAGTTGATAAGTTGGTAAGTTAATAAGTTTATAAGTAAAACAACAAATCTTATAAACTTATCAGGTTGCTTGGAGGTCATGGTCGCACCTTTCCTAGTTGAGAGATATGTTTTTGCACTTCAGAGATGAACTCCGCCAAATATTTTCCGACTAAAGGAACGTCTATGGCGTGGGATAAAAGCTTGTAAATAATGGCCAATGCTACTCCGGCGAGAAGGGTGATTCCCAAAGTAAATCCCAGTCCGCGGGAGATTCCCGCCAGGAAGTTGAGCCAGATGATCTTCCAGGGTTTTCCCAAAATCTCGGACATCCATAATATGTCAGAGGGCTCTGCGGGATGGGATGAAATTAGCTTTTGCTTAGAACTTTTTGCCATGAGCTTATGTTAACCAATTTTAGAATGGCAAACTACGATTTTTTTGCCACCACTGGTTCCAAGTGTCGTGAAATGCAGGTAGTTTTTGTCCTGTGATCTCAGTCAAGGAAGCGGCCGCGAAGTCTCGGACAATCATATGAGAATCTTCAAGAGCCTGGATGAGCGCCTCAATCACCTTGGCACTTCCGGCTTTTCTAAGAGCGTAGGCAGAGCTTTTCCGAACATCTGAATCGGAGTCCTTGAGGGCTTGTATCAGGGCTTCTTCGGGCAAAGGTCCCACCGCTTCCGTAAGGGCGGTGGCGGCTTTGCGGCGGATATGGATATCAGCGTCTGTTAGAAGTTCCCCGAGTCTCTTATTGGCGGCGGCGTTCTTTGCTTTTCCCAATGCTTCCGCGGCGCCTTGGCGCAGGGCAGGATTTTGGCTGCGGGAGGCTTCCAGCAATGCTGGTCCTAAGGATCCCCATGGATTTTTGATGAGGCCTTGTATCGCTGTTTGGCGGAGATTGTATTCAGAATCGGCCAATACTTCAATGAGGGAGGGGATTGTCCCAGGATTTTGGATGTCACTGAGCAGACGGAGAAGGATGGGTCGAACTCCCGGATTCCTCTCCTTTTTAAAGGCCTGCGCGAGCGGTTGAATTGCGGCGGGACTTAGAAGTTTTGTTAGAGCTTCGATAAGCTTGGGGGAATGTCCCGGCTGCTTGAGAAATGTGGCGAGGAGGTCTTTAAATACTGTTTTGCCCCCGATAACACCCAATGCTTCCGCGACCTCTTCCCGGATATCGTCATCCTCAAGTGTTTTAAGAAGGAACGGGATAGACTTGGGACTCGCGATCTTGCCCAGAGCCTGCGCGGCGGATTTTCTTACGGTGAGATCAGGATCTTTTAGAAGCGCTGAGATGGGTTTTATGGCGACTTCGTCTCGCAGAATCCCTAGCGAGTAAGCGGCCGCCTCTCGGACGTGAGCCTGTTTGCCTTTGAGTCCTTGTGAGATAAGAAGTTCCAGAGCGGCAGGATCCTCAATGATGGTTCCCCGCTGTTCCAGAGTGCCCAATAAATTCTCCTTGGTCCAATCAGAGATTTTGATGCTTAGTTTTTGGCTTTCCAGTTTGCCGCAGAAAATGGATTGATTTTGGGATGTTTTGGATAGCTCTTCACAAAGAGAGGATGCTACTTCGTAAACATATCTTAGGTGAAGTGATTGTCTGCGGTAGGAATGCAGTTGCCACGAGAAGTTTCCTCCATGGGCCTGGCTGGAGTAGTTGCTGAAATGCCAAGAGGCTAGATCCAGCGTTTGGCCTGGAGCCAAGGTTTTTACTTGGGGTTGGTATGGGTCCATGCCCATCCTGGAAGTCGTATCGAATCCCGAGATTTCTTTTCCTTTTGTATCGGTGAGTTGGAATCGGCCTGAGAAGGATCCTTCCAGAATGCCGATGGGTTGCTCGCTGGGGTTTTTGATAGTGACTCCGACTTCAATGGACTTGGAGTCCGCTTTTTCGCTTTTGATTTCCAGGATCAAATTGGGCGTTTTAGGTTCTGCCATAAGGTTAAAAATCAGGATCGGTATAAATATTTGGATCGCCACCTAAAAACCCGATAAAGTACGGAAGGGGTGGGATTCGA
>JACQJN010000081.1 GCA_016205085.1 Elusimicrobiota bacterium
GAATCACACACAGCACAGGGCCAAAAATTTCTTCGCGCACCACTTTCATGTCCGGCTTAGCCTTGTCCAGGATGGTTGGAAGAAAATAGGATCCTTTATTAAGATGCGGCTCCGCGGGAGCCTTGCCGCCACAAACCACGACCGCCCCGTCCCGGACTCCATCCTGGACATATCCTTCTACTTTTTTCCTTTGGTCCATCGAGATCATGGGGCCTATCTCCGTCTCGGATTTTTGTGGGTCGTCTACATGAAGGGCCTTCGTTCTCTTTATCAAAGCTTCCAAAAACCGGTCGTATATGCCGCGTTGGACAAAAGCGCGGCTGCGGGCACAACAGTCCTGACCCGCATTAGAGAAAACTGAAAAAACGGATTTCTCCACACATAAATCCAATTCCGCATCGTCAAATATGATGTTGGGAGATTTCCCCCCCAGTTCCAGAGAAACCCTTTTGATGTGGGGGGCTCCCAACGTCATGATCTCGGCCCCCGTACGGGTTTCTCCCGTAAAGGAAATTTTAGGGATACCGGGATGCCCTGCGATGGCCCGACCCACCACGGAACCTGGACCTGTCACCACGTTGAACACCCCCTCCGGAATTCCCGCCTCCATCGCTAACTGCGCTAAATTCAAGGCTGTCAGAGGTGTCAGACTGGCTGGCTTGAGGATGACCGTATTTCCCGCTGCCAGAGCTGGAGAGAACTTCCAAGAAGCGATCATCATGGGGTAATTCCAAGGAACGATCAGACCACAGACTCCTATGGGTTCCCGCAAAGTGAAATCTAACCCGCGATCTGTGACAGGGATGATCTCTCCAAAAAACTTCTGGATAGTTCCGGCATAATACTCCAGGCAATCTGCAACAACATCTGCTTCTTCACGCGAATCCCGAATAGGTTTGCCCGTGTTTTTAGTTTCAAGAAGAGCCAACTCTTCTTTGTGTTCTCGAACTAAATTTGAAAACCGAAAAAGTTTATTCGCCCGCTCCCGCGGCCCCATATGGGACCAAACATCAAAGGCCTTTGTGGCGGAGCGGACTGCTCGTTCCACATCCTCCACCCCTGCCTCCGCCACCTCCGCAATCGCAGAACCCGTGGCGGGACTATAAACTTTATAGGTCTTACCAGTTTTAATAGGCATGGGGGCTAGAAGTAGTTGGAGGTAATTCCGCCATCAACCACAAGGACGGCTCCGTTGGTCCAGGAGGACTCATCCGAGGCTAGGTACAAGGCGAGATAAACAATATCCTCAGGCTTGCCAAACCGGCCCATGGGAATGCGGTTCAAGCGTTTGGCTTTTTCGGTAGGTTCTTTTAAAAGCCATTCCGTCAGAAGGGGTGTCTCGATGGGACCTGGGCAGATGGCATTGGAGCGCACTCCCTTGGGTCCAAACTGCACCGCCAAAGATTTTGTGATGGAGATCACTCCTCCCTTAGAAGCGGTGTAGGCATCCTGCGGCACGGTACAACCCACCAGTGCCACAAACGAAGCAATATTGATGACGGAACCCCTGCCCGCCTTTATCATTTCAGGAATCCCGTACTTACAACCCAAATAGACACCCTTTAAATTCACCTGGTATACCTTGTCCCACACCTCAGAATCGGTGTCAATGACGGAGTGATCTTTTTCAGGAAAAATCCCCGCATTGTTATAGAGAACATCCAGTTTGCCATAGGTTTTAACGGCCGCATCCACCATCTTTTTAGCGCCTATATCGGAAGAGACGTCCGCCTGCACCGCAACGGCCTTTCCTCCACTTTTTACAATCAGCTCAACAGTATTTTCCGCTTCATTTCCCTTCACATCCACTGCCACCACCCGCGCACCTTCACGCGCAAATAATTGTGAGGCTACGCGTCCCATCCCGCTCCCCGCCCCCGTGATCAAACAAACTTTATTCTCAAGCCTCATGATACACCGATGTTTTTTGAAGCTCCTTTTCCATGCGTAGAAGTTCTTCCTCCGTCCCTAACTTTTTGGGACCTTGGAACTTGCCTCGAACACCTATAAAGTAATACACCGCAAGCAAAATGATCAGTCCGGCGAATGTGTATCCGGTGAGCTGGTTGGGAGGGCAGACAAAAAGAACTGAAATAAAAAGAGTCCACAAAACCGCAATCATGTTAATGGTTTTCCCCCACTTGCCCAAATTCCAAGGCCCCAAATCCTTCCATTCTCCCCTCTGTCTTGCCCTTAAAACCAAAATCACAGGGATGATGTAGGAAACATAAAGCCCAATGGTGGATATGGAAACAATCACATTGTAGGCCCCGGAGTAAACTGCCACCAAAAACGCCAGGACTACGGAAAGCCAAACCGCCGGAGCCGGAGTCCTGTACTTGGGGCTCACTTGAGCCAGAAGTTTTGAACCAGGCAGTCCTTTGTCCCTAGCGAAAGCGAAAATCATGCGGGCATTTGCGGTTACGGCAGACAATCCGCAAAACCACATCGCCACCAAAATAGACCACACCAGCCCCTTGCCGAAAGCCTGACCCAGGGCTTGTTCCGTAATGTAGATAAAAGGGTTTTCAGCGGCGGCAGCGGCAGGCAAATCCTTTATAGCCAAAGTCACAGCCAGAAGCACCGCGTAACCGCACACCCCTGAGACCAGAATCGCAATGATCATCCCCCAAGGCGCATTCCGCTTAGGGTCCACCGTCTCTTCCGTGATGTGGGCGGAACAGTCGTAGCCGGTATAGGTCCATTGTGCCTGAAGAAGCCCCACCAAAAATGCCCAGTAGTAGGGATAGTGGGTGGTGGTGAATCCTGTCTTGAAAGCGAATGAGAGAGGTTGCCTGGGCGCAAAAAGAGTGAAAGCCACCGCGATGACGGCCGTTACGGCTATGTGGTACCAGACACTGATATCATTTAATTTAGCCACGGCCCGTATGCCGTAGTGGTTGAGGAGACCATGGCTGAGCAGAAGAAGTCCGTATACTGTCAGAAGCATCAGCTGCCCCTGAAGGCCCAGCAAGTTCATGATAAACAAAGCAATTCCGTAATCTATTCCAGCGGTGATGGCCATCTGACCCACGAAGTTAAACCAAGCGGTAAACCACCCCCAACCTGGTCCTCCTAGAAGCGCCGACCAGTGGTACATCGCGCCTGCGGTGGGAATGGTAGATGCGATCTCCGCCATGGAAGCCGCGACGGTCAATGTAAAAATAGTCACCAAGGGCCAGCCGATCCCATTCACGGCCGGACCTCCATAGGTCAACCCGTGGCCATAGAGGGTGAAGGCCCCCGTGAGGATAGAGAGAATGGTGAAAGCCACCGCGAAATTGGCGAACCCACCCATGTCCCTAAAAAGCTGCTGGGCATAGCCGTAGCGGTGTAAATCCCGCGCATCTTTTAGAATTTGTTCATGGCGTTTTTGATTAAGGTTCATAAGGTTTGCTCATGGTTTCCGCTCTGCCGAGCTTCAACCATTTCCGCGCAGACCCGCTTGCGGGTACCCCTGCTTGGTCATATTCTCTCGAAGTAACGGGCCAATTCCCAACAGGTGACGGCTTTATCATACGTTTGCTGCTCCATCTTGGCCGCATGGAGATAATGCTTATGCACCTCTTTTCCAAAAGTAGATTGAGCCACCGCAGACCCCTCCCAACAAATGATCGCCTCCACCAAGGACTTGGGAACTTCAGGAATATTTTTTGCCTCATAGGCATTCCCATAAAATTCTTTAGGGGGCTTTATTTTCTTTTGAATCCCATAAAGCGCGGCGGCAATGGTGGCGGCAAAAGCAAGGTACGGATTGGCGTCCGCTCCAGGGATGCGATTC
>JACQJN010000082.1 GCA_016205085.1 Elusimicrobiota bacterium
AATAAAAGGGGAATTAAATCGATGAAATATACAAAATTTACTCTGGTCGCTTGGCTAGCGATTCCTGTTTCCCTCTTTGGCCAGGGAGTGCAGACAGCTACTCCGGCAAACCCTTCATCTATCGCGCCGGCCTCTCCGGTACATATGACAGCCGTGAAAAGTCTTTTATCTAAAATCGTAGTTCAGGAATCTTCCGTTCGGGAGAGTTTGAAGGAGGCTCAAAAGCTCAAAGAAGAAGGAGCCACCCCTCAAGCCATTGCCGCATTAACTTTGGCCCTCCAATCTATCAGAGAAGGTTTAGACGCTACCACCCAAGAAGCAAAATCTCAATTTTCGGGCATGCCTTCCAGTGATTCTACATTAAGTCAATACACCATGGTATGTTGGGACTACTCCGGCAAAATCCAAAAAGAGGCCCTCGAAATTCAGGAGATCGCTCAGGAGCTATCCCAGGCCAACCCTAAAATCAAAGTCAGAGGAAAACTCCGCGATGCTCCCAGCTCCACACTGCGAAAGGTGGTAGGGCACAGCGCAGGTCCCAATACCACCGATACCTCCAAACAGTTTTTCCAAGAGACTTCCGATCTAAAAACTTCCGCCGATCAACTCTCCGCCGCCACCAAGTGGCTCTTTATTATCGCCCGTCCCTCCAAAAATTGATATAATTAGGTTTTCTCGATCTTCGGCATGTCCTCTCAGATCAGTTTCAGTATCCATTCCCCAACCCCTTCAGATACCTGGGTCTTCCTTTTGTTCCAGGAGGATTCCTCTCTACCAACCAGCCCGGATCTGCCCAAAGAAAAAGCGGTCCAGTATGTTCAACTCGCCCGAAGAGAGGGATTTAAAGCCAAAGAAGAAGAAACTTTCGTACTCTATCCTCAGGAAGGAAAGCCTACTCAAAAAATCATTCTGGCCGGCCTAGGAAAGCGCTCCGAATTCAAATTGGAAAAACTCAGAAAAACAGCCGGCAGATGCGTCAAGCGGTGCGAAAGAGTTAGCCAATCCCTTTGTTTTATTCCGCCTTCCCATCTTAAGGAAACTTCTTCCACAATCGCACAAGTGATTGTGGAAGGCTCCCATCTGGCTGCCTATCAGTTCAATCGGCATCGGAACATCCAGGAGGATGAGAAAACAAAACTGGAAAAAATCGGAATCGCACTCAAGGAGTCCTCGGCTTCCCTTTCCAGAGCTCTGGAAAAGGCCAAGATCACTTCCGAAGCTGTTTGTTTCGTGCGGGATTGGGTCAACGAACCTCCCAGCGACAAAAAACCGGAACAGATGGCCCAGGCGGCTTCCGATTTGAGAAAGGAAGGAATCAAGGTTACCATTTTCGACAAACAGGCCTTAACTAAAATGGGCATGCAGGCCCTTTTGGGAGTTTCCCGCGGATCCGTCCATCCTCCCTGCCTTTTGCATATGATTTATCAGCCATCTCGTCCTAAAAAAAGAATCGGACTGGTAGGCAAGGGGATCACGTTCGATTCGGGAGGCCTGTCTTTGAAGCCTCCGGAATCCATGGAAACGATGAAGATGGATATGGCGGGAGCCGCCACTGTCTTGGCTGTGTTAAAAGCAACAGCAAGACTCAAACTTCCCATAGAACTCCACGGATTTACTCCGTTGGCCTACAACATGCCGGGCCACGACGCTTTAAAACCGGGAGATGTGGTCAAGGCCTACAACGGGAAAACCATAGAAGTTCTCAATACGGATGCGGAAGGACGTCTCGTCCTTGCGGATGCCTTGAGCTATGCCTCCAAACAAAAACTGGATGCGATCATGGATATAGCCACATTGACCGGAGCCGTTTTGATCGCTCTGGGAGCCTCCGTGACGGGGGCCATGACCAACCATTCAAAAACCCTCAAGGAAATTCTCTCCGCCTCGGAAAAAACGGGAGAAAAAATCTGGGAGCTTCCCTTGGTTCAAGAGTACAAAGAGGGTCTTAAAAGCAAAATCGCCGATCTCCAGAATATCTCCAGCGTTCGAAGGGAAGCCGGGACCATCATCGGCGGCCTGTTTTTACAGGAATTCGTGGACAGTATCCCCTGGATCCACTTCGACATCGCCGGAACGGCCTGGATCGACAAACCCGATGCCTACTGCCCTCCTGGAGGCACCGGAGCCCTGGTCCGCACCCTTCTGGAATACCTTAGTTCCTTATGAACCCAACTCAGTCTGAAATTCAAAATCTTCCTCATCTAATACGCGAAATGCTCGCTCAAATCGGGGAAGACCCGGAACGCGAAGGCCTCCTCAAAACCCCTCAAAGGGTCGCCAAGGCGTTAAAAGAACTTACCTCCGGCTATCAAGTCGACATCGATCAACTCATCAACGGAGCGCTTTTTAAGGTGGACTACAGCGAGATGGTGCTGGTAAAAGACATTTCCCTGTATAGCCTATGCGAACATCATCTGCTGCCTTTTTTTGGCAAAGCCCATGTAGCCTACATCCCGGACAAATATATTGTGGGCCTCTCCAAAATCCCTAAAATCGTTCACGCCTTTGCCAAAAGACTCCAAGTCCAGGAAAGGCTCACCCAACAGATTGCAGAAACCTTAAATGATAAACTCAAACCTTTAGGTGTTGGAGTCATTATCGAAGCCCGACATCTCTGCATGGAAATGCGCGGAGCCGAGAATGAACACTCCCCTACCATCACCAGTGCCATGCTGGGCGCCTTTCGACAAGATGCCCGCACCCGCCAAGAGTTCTTGACTCTCATCCATTCCTAGATTACCTCTTGGGATCATTGACACCCTCCTCTTACTGCAACTTAGCAAAACTCATCCTAGCCGTTTTTGATTGGGGTTGACAGAATCGATTACCCCTGTTATTATACTAATGTAGGATTATATACATTATTGTATATAAAATGGCTTTACTAAGACTCCAACAAAAACTAGCTCAAAAAGGGCTAGATATCTTCACCCTAGCCGATTTTAGAAGATGCCTGGAACTTTCGCAACAGACAACTCTTGTCACCCTTTCACGCTACGTCAAACAAGGAGCCATTGTACGACTTAGAAATGGACTTTATTCGTTCTCTTGGAGAAATCCCAATCTGTTTTTAGTGGCCAACCTGCTCTATAGCCCCTCTTACATTTCCTACGAAACAGCTTTAAGCTACCACCACCTCATTCCGGAAACGGTCTATGCTTACACCAGTGCCACTCCAAGACGCACACAGGAATTCGAAGCACTTCACCAATCCTTCATTTATCATGCCATGAAACGAAAGGCCTTTACGGGATACCGCGGATATAAGATAGGGAAAGACACCATTCTAATGGCAGAACCGGAGAAAGCCTTATGCGATTATCTACACCTGATTTTTTTTAAAAGGAAGAGCCTCAATGAAAGAATGGATTGGAGAAAGATAAACACAAAAAAGCTTGTAACTTACGCTCAATTGTTTAAACCCAAGAATTTTGCTAAGTGGGTAAAAAATGTTATCCCTGGATGAGATTAGAGAAATCGCTGTACAATTTCAAACAAACGAAAAGAATGTGGCGCGCGAATATGCCCAACATACATTTCTATCTTTTCTATATAAAGAAAAAGCAGCAGATTTCCTTCTATTCAAAGGAGGAACAGCATTAAGACTTATCTTTAAAAGTCCAAGATTTTCAGAGGATCTCGATTTC
>JACQJN010000085.1 GCA_016205085.1 Elusimicrobiota bacterium
GCTCTGCGTAGGGTGCCGCGTCCACCCAAAGGGTACCCGGACTTGGTCATCTTTTCTCCCGATTATACATTATCCGACTACCATTTCTCTCCTGCAATCTCCGAGCCGCAATAAAATATGAAATCGACGGCGGACAAGTTCGGAATGAAAGCCCCGCCAAACTGTTGATACACGGGATGCCGGTATTCCTGAAATATCACTTGAATTCCCGCTTTATCAAAAAGCTTCAAATCCATATAATCCCGCCCTCCTGCTCCCGCCAAATAGGTCCGGGCGCCTACCTTTTTACAAAGGTTCACCAAACGCTCGGTCGAATGCCCCTCCACATTCAATTGAGAAGAATACTCCATCCGCGTGGATATTTTCAGCACCTTCATGATGTGCTCAATGGTATACAAATTGATCGCCAAAAGAGTCTTCCATTCTTGGGCATACATCTTCTCCCAAGGCCCCCAACAATCTTCGAAATGTTTTGAATGGGAATAGGTTTGCCGCAAGCTCTTTTGATGTTTCTGGCGCCAAACAACGGCATTGTTAATGCGCACCTCATTGATATTCTCTGGAAAATGGTGCAGGACAGGCACCGTCAACCATTGCCCCCCTTCTCTGCTCCAGATGCGGTTGCGGTTTTGCCACTCATTTTTTTTAAATTGAACATCATCCAACAAAACAAACACGTCGCAACGGCGCATCTTGTCAAAATACCCCAGCCACGGAAGAAACTGAGGTTGATGAGCCGCCAAAATCATGGGGTCATCTCCTTGCCATCCAAAACAGCGGATTGGTGTAAAGCCAGCCGCCGTCTTGATCCTGCAGGGAGGCCCTATAAGATCTGCATCTCCCCTCACTCTGCAAATCCTTAAAAAACCAGCGATGAGGCAAATGCACCGATTCTCTAAGAATAACCTGTCCACTGCGCACAATCTCCACCCGAGCTCGTCTCGGTCGGCCATCCTGATGCCCAACCTCCAATTCCACAAGCAGGGTCCCGGAAGAATCCCCTGCGGTGAGGTTCCATTTCGAAAGCAGCATGGGCACGGCGGGACGAATCGTATAGAACCGACCTTCCCGCAAGGATTTTACCACAGCGGCAGGAGTTCTGTCTTCAGCTTCCAAAACAATCTGGGTCGTATCCACATCCAATCCCCGCATCGGCTTCCTATAATCCAGTTCGGCAATACCCCAGTATGCGCTCCGGCGCTCTCCCCGGCAATATTCTTCCAATGTCTGGTCCCAATATCCACCCGGCACAGCGACTTTATTCATTCCCTCAAAAAATACGCCGAACCCATGAGAATCCGCCGTTTCTAAAATCGCTTCAGGATACGGCGGGGTTCTTAGAAAAACGCCGTCCGCCACCTCCTGACCCCTGTTCCAATTTTGAGTTTCCGGGTGCGCCCAGAAAACGAGTCCCCCGCGGGTGTTCACATAATCGATCACCCTCTGATAAGGTTTCCATGGAGTCTCCGGGAGGTAGGAACTCTCAGGGATACGGTGATAGGGCCGTCCCCCCAGAAAGAAAATAATTCCGATTACGGCGAGGCCAAAGCACCATCGCTTTCTCTTTATGAAATAGGATACGATAGCGCAAACAAAAAACCATGCCGGCCAAAGAATTCCAAAATTCCAAGATCCCCCCCCAGGATTTCCCATCACCGGCAGTTGCTTATAGTCTTCCGGCCGCTCCAAGCCTAGGATCAGAAAATGGCGATGCCAATCCACCAACGTCAATTTCTTCCACGGGGCTCCCTCCCAACGGTAATAGGGAGCCACCTCCATACCCGGCACAACCAATAGATCCGGGTATTTCCGGCGCAAGTCGACGATCTCTGAAAGATATCGGTCCACCCCGGAAACAGAGACGGAAGGGTGCACCACCTTTTTACGAACCAAGCCCCGTAGGGGCCAAAGCCCATATTCCCACGTGGCCAGAAACGTATCCGTAGGGATGAACACGTCAATGCCCTTGTCCCGAATCCTCTCGGCGATGGCCTCCAAAGACTGCTCCCCCGTAGGACTGAATTTGCTGTGGATGTGCGTCACCGCTCTCAGAATGACAGCCAAAGAAGGCTCTGGAAAGCTAAGGAAAAACAGGGCAAGTAAAAGCAGAATGCCACAGGGGGGTGGCTGGGGATTTGCCCGTAGACCCCGTAGGGAGAGAGGGGCCCCATAGGGGAGGGAACCCTGGGGTTCCCTGAAAGGGGATCGGGGGCCAAGGGCAAACCCCAGACAGGCCCCGACTGTGGAATTCCGGCTAACCCTGCAACACATCTTCATAGACCATCTGCGTTTCCCTCAACATTCTATCCAGAGAAAAATTCTTTTCCAGATGTTGACGCCCCCTTTTGCCCAATTGCCGGGAAAATTCAGGATCTTCCAGGACCTTCAGAATCCCGGCGGCCAAGGCATCCGGATCTCGGGGAGGAACCAAGAGCGCCGTCTCACCGGGCAGAACCGCCTCTTTAATCCCATCGATTGCAGTCGCGACAACCGGTTTTTCCGAGGCCATAGCCTCCAAAAGCAGGAATGGGAATCCCTCCCGGACAGAAGGCATCACCACCACATCCAATAC
>JACQJN010000086.1 GCA_016205085.1 Elusimicrobiota bacterium
CATCGGAAGCTATTCCGTCAAAGTGGTGTGGTTGGCCTCGGGAGGAGCCGGCTACGCCCTGAAGATGTGGGGGCATCTTCTCCTAGACGCGAAACCGGAAGCCACTCCCGAGGATAAAAAGATCCAAGCGATCAGCCTCTTGCAAAAATTTCTTGCGGAAAAAGGTATCTCCCTCAAACAAGCCTCCACGGCTGTCTCCGGGAATGCCGTTATCGTCAGATATGTCAAACTGCCCAAACTCTCCAAACAGGAGCTGGCTCTGAGCCTACCTACCGAGGCAGAACCCTATATCCCCTTTGACATCAAAGAGGTAAGTCTAGGATGCCACATCCTTGGAGAAATAATGGAAGAAGGCCAGAAAAAAATGGAAACGGTTTTGGTGGCAGTAAAGAAGGACATCATCCAAAATAGAATCGATGTGATGGAGGGTGCGGGACTCAAACCCATTGTGATCGATGTGGATTCTTTTGCCTTGGAAAGCGTCCATGAAAAAACCCACTTTCGAGAAGACCAGGGGGCCGTTCTCTATTTGAATATGGGACACATGGTCACCAATCTTTCCATTGTGGAAGCGGGCGTCACTCGGGTGGTGCGAGATATTTTTATTTCCGGAAACACATTGACCAAGATGGTACAGAAGGCTCTCCAATACGACCACGCCAAAGCGGAAGAAGTAAAAAAGGCTTACGGCATCCTTCTAACCCCCGAAGAGAAAGAACGGGCTCTACAAGAGGGCAACCGCGATGCCCTGGGAGTTTCGCAAGCGGTCTCCTCCGTGGTCCACGACCTGGTGGTGGAAGTCCACCGCTCCGTTGATTTCTATCTGTCTCAGGGCCCGGATAGATCCATTTCTCGAATCGTATTGGCGGGGGGCTCCGCCAGCCTAAAAAATCTATCCCAATACCTGGGGTCAGAACTCAAGGTGCCGGTAGAAATCATCAACCCCCTTTCTTTGGTCACGGAAAATCCAGAATCCGTTGAATCCATTCCTCCTGACGTTGTGCCGGCCCTATCCGTGGCGGTAGGCCTGGCTTTGCGCAAGGTGGGAGATTGGGAGTAGAGGCGAGTGGCATCGAACCATGATTAAGATCAATCTTATCCCCAGCGAGATTCTGCTCAGACAAAAGCAACAGTACCGCATGGTTCAAGGAGCAGCCCTGGGTGGACTCGTTGTCCTTTTGGTCATGGGTGTTTCGTTTCTGCACTACCACAAGGCCTCCAAACTAGAATCCAGACTAAAAGCAGGTGAAGCGGAGTTAGTCCGGCTCCAGGAGATCGTAGCCAAAGTTCAGGCCCTAGAAGCCCAGGGAGCCTCTGTCCGAGCCCGGTTGAATGTTATTATCGATCTTCTCAAAGGAAGACTCTTGAGCACTTATTTCCTACAGGGGATCTTGAAATCCTTGCCCAACGGCATTTGGCTCATGAATCTAACCAGCAACGCAGTCAGTCCCAGCTCTTCCAAAATTCAATTTAACGCCGTGGCGCGCTCCAGTGAGGATTTGGCGGATTGGATCCGCACCCTGGAAAATTCAGGGGAGTTTTCGGAAGTAGAACTAGGACCCGTCACTGTTTCCGAAAGCGTAACCGGGAAAGTATTAAACTTCACCATCTCGAGCATCTATCAGATGAAACAATAAAATGGATCTAAAAAACATAAAGATTCCACAGCTGACCCAGGAACAACAAAAAATGTTGTTCCTGGGAGTTGTGATATTTGTAGCCGGAATC
Organism: Elusimicrobiota bacterium; assembly: GCA_016205085.1. Classification (GTDB taxonomy): domain Bacteria; phylum Elusimicrobiota; class Elusimicrobia; order JACQJN01; family JACQJN01; genus JACQJN01. Next base: position 1,729 of record JACQJN010000086.1, read on the forward strand.
TATTCCTATGTGAAGTTCTTTTGGTCCCCTATATCCAAACGGATTGAAGAGACTCAAACCAAGATCGAAGAGGTTGAGAAAAAGATCGCCTCCGCCAAAGCCCAGGAGAAAAGGCTCCCTCAATTGGAAAGGGAACTTGCCCAACTCAACGAGCAAGTGGTGGCTGCTGAAAGACGCCTACCCAAGAAAAAGGAGGTCCCGGATTTGATTTATACCCTTTCCGACTTAGGACGCAAATTCCGCGTGGAGATACGATCTATCGCTCCCCAGGGGCAAAGTGAGAAGGAATATTTTAGAGAGGTGATGTACGGGCTCACGATTCTTGGCAACTACCACAGCGTGGCTCAGTTTTTGACGGCTCTGGGAATCTCTGAAAGAATATTCAATACCAGGAACCTGGTACTGGCTCCAAGTAGTGGCGCTCCTGGAATAACGCTCCAGGCAACATTCCAACTGCTGGCGTATCAATATAAAGGATGACAAAAACTATCGCGATTAGTGGTTGGTGGTTAGTAGTGGGTGTAGCCGCTGCTCTTGGACAGGAGGCTGGCACGATTCAGAAATCAACTGCCACACTGATAGGGGATTGGACCAATGTTGCCAAGGTGTATACCACGGATAAAATGCGAGACCCCTTTATCCCTCTGACTGGAGCAGGGGTGCAATCCGCTTCTATTCCCACGGAGGAGCCCGACATCAATATCCACGAGTTGCGCCTTAAAGGGATGATGAAGGACGCCAAAGGTAAAACCGCCATTCTAATTTCCAGTTCCGGATTCAGTTATATTTTAAAAGGCGGGAAACTATGGAACCGCAAAGGAAAACCCGTGCCTGGAATTACCGGACTAGTACAGGGCAAAGCTGTTTTTCTCTCCACAGCAGACAAAGACATCCAATGGCTGAAGATGGGAGAGGAGTAGCACGAAATGGGGGAAACTTACATGAAGAAAATTTTATCGATCCTATCGGCGGTTTTTATTTTAAATCCTGGACAGGTATTGGTTTGGTCGGCTGAGATATCACGACTCCATGGGATTGAGGTACGCCCGGACGAGGTTCGTATCCGAACCAGCAAATCCACATCCTATAATGCCTTTGTAACGGCGAACCCTCCCCGCCTCATCTTGGAACTCCCCGATACTCAATATCGTTTCAATCAAAAATCTCTAGCGGGCAGCGGGAAATGGATCAAACAGGTACGGTCGGGCCAATTTCAAAAAGAACCCCTGCTGACGCGAGTGGTGTTGGATTTAATAAAAATGGTCCCTTACCAAATTTCGCCTCAACCTAATGAAATAATTGTCACACTGACGGATGTCGCTCCCAGAACATTGAGTAGCAACCCACCCCCTCAGAATCCTTCCGTTGCGCAACCGCAGTCTTCTACAGACTTGGATATCACAAAAGAACTCAACGGGGAGCAAAAGGATAAAGACCTTGAAGAAGTCAAAATGGCTGCCCTCCCCAGCCCGGTTAAAATTCCAATCGTCACGCCGAAATCAAAGGGGCCAGTAGATATCATTGCCACACTATCCACAGATCCCATCACGCTGGATTTTGACGCCACCGACGTTCGGGACGCCCTGCAGTTGCTAGCCTCGAAAGCAGGCTTCAACGTGATCTATGGCGCCGACGTCATAGGCACCATCACCCTGCATCTGATCGATGTTCCCTTTAACGAAGCCTTCAAAACCATTCTAAGCATGAAAGGCCTAGCGACAGCCCAGGTGGGGAATAACATCCTAAGAATCGCCTCCCCGCAGACCCTGATTCAAGAAAGGCAGTCCGCCCTGGCTGTCACGAAAGTCGTGCCGCTCAAATACAGTTCCGTAGCCAGCATCAAAACCCAGGTAGACGCTGTCCTTTCGGCCGAAGGCCTGAAGGGAACAACCACCTCCGATACCAACAACAATGCCCTCATCATTACCGCCACACCGGATGCCATAGAATCCATTTCACGTTTGATTGCCCAGGTGGACCAGAGACCCAAGCAGGTTTTAATCGAGGCGAAACTTGTGGAGGTGAATCTAAACAAGGACCTACAATTAGGTATCCAGTGGGACTATTTTCAGATAGATAATGGAAAATTCTTGGGAAAACAGGGACTCAGCAGCATAGGAACGGATCTGGCACCCAACGCCAGTCCATTTTCTAAACCTTTTGACGTGGGCACCCTAAAAACCCAGACACCCCCCGTGGGGTCTTCGGCGCGAGGCACCGGCGTATTCTTGCCGGCCGATAGGGTTTTCGGGGCTTTGACTTTGGGACGTGTCACCGACAATTATTTCCTGAACGCAACCCTCTCCGCCGCAGCTTCTTCGGGAAAGGTAAAGGTTCTCTCCGATCCCAAGGTGGCCACATTGAACAACCAGTCCGCCACTATCAACATCACCACCCAAATCCCCTATGTTACCTCCAATGTAGCTTCCACAGGTGTTACCACTCAGTCGGTGAGCTACGTCACGGTTGGAATCATCCTCACGGTAACTCCCACAGTTAACGCGGACGGCAGAGTGACTTTAAAGGTAAATCCAAGCGTCAGCCAACCCTCCGCGACAGCCGCCAGCGCTGGCACTACGGGTGCCCCGGCCGTGGACAGCCGCAACGCCAACACCACCGTCATGGTGAAAGACGGAGAAACCATCGTCATTGGAGGCCTCATCTCCGATCGCGTCTCGGATACAATCGCCAAGGTTCCTCTTCTGGGAGATATCCCCATTCTTGGATGGTTGTTTAAAAAGAAATCGACCAGCCGATCTCGCTTCGAGCTTCTTATCTTCGTCACCACTAAAATCATGCCGGACTGAGCCTTCTTTTTTTATACAATAGAAGCTTCTTATGTCCGATCCTTTTGTTCCCAAGGAAGTATTTTTGACCAAGGGTGTCGGCAGACATAGAGAGAAACTCGCCAGCTTTGAAGAAGCCCTGCGAGACGCCAAAATAGCGCGATTTAATTTGGTCACCGTCTCCAGCATATTTCCCCCCGGCTGCCGGGTGATCCCTATCACCAAGGGCCTATCCGAAATGAAAAGCGGACAAATTGTCTATTCCGTCATGAGCCGCTCCGAAACCGACGAAAACAGGAGGCTTATCGCCGCCTCTATTGGACTGGCTATCCCCAAAGATAGATCCCAGTACGGTTATATATCGGAACACCACAGTTTCGGTCAAACAGAGGAACAGGCGGACGAATACGCTGAAGATCTGGCCGCCTTGATGTTGGCCACCATCCAAGGCATTGAATTCGACAGTGAAACCACCTGGGACCAAAAGAAGGAAATCTGGAAATTGAGCGGTAAGATCGTGAGAACCACTGCCATCTCTCAATCGGCTATCGGCGTGGCGGGGGAGTGGACTACCGTCATCGCCGCCGCCGTCTTCATCCAGTGACCCAGTCCTTAATTTTGAGTCCTCACCGTTATCCTTCCTTTCTAGGTGAAGATATTTCCAACACCTCTCTCGAAGGGGCGCGCTTTGTTATATTGCCCGTCCCTTATGAAAAGACCACCTCGTATAAGAAAGGAACAGAAGAAGGTCCTCGGGCTTTCCTAAAAGCTTCCTCACAGTTGGAGTTGTGGGATGAAGAGTTAAAAAAGGAAACCTGGAAGGCGGGCATCTGCACACTGGCCCCCTTTTCCTCCGAAGAGACGGCAGAAACATTCTTCCCCAAACTCCAGGCCCGAGTGAAGGAACTGACTGCATACAGAGACAAAAAACTCTTGATCATCGGCGGAGAACACAGCCTGACCCAAGCCACCGTCCCTCCCTACGCGGAGTTGTATCCCCAATTATCCGTTTTGCACTTTGACGCCCATGCCGATCTTCGCGAAGAGTACGAAGGAACACCTTACAACCACGCCTGCGCCCTCTACCCCGCATCCAAACTCTGTCCGGTGGTCCAAGTGGGCATACGCAGCGTCGCCTCCGAAGAACTTCATCGCGTCAACTCGGGCCGCGTCAAAACATTCTTTTATCATGAAAATCCAAAGAGTGAGAAACTCATTCCAAAGGTTTTGCAATCCTTGACCCGCGATGTCTACATTTCCATTGATCTAGATGGATTTGATCCGGCTGTCATTCCCGGAGTTGGAACTCCTCAACCGGGGGGCTTTAGCTGGGAGGACAGCTTAAAACTGTTCCGGGCCGTGATTCAGAAAAAAAATGTGGTGGCCATCGATTTAATGGAACTCTGCCCGCTCAAGGATACGGAGATTTCAGAATTTACGGCGGCCAAGCTGGCCTACCGCCTCATGGGTTATCTATCCGCAGGGCAAGCTACGCACAAAAAATTTCTAGCCAGGAACCATTTCAAGGGACCCCGAAAGAAGAGTCCTAAATAAATTTTCCGTCCCCACTCCGGGGCAGCCTGCAGGGGAAAATCCATGGGGAGTTCCTCCCCATACAGTTCCTTAATGAACAGCTTTGGATTTGCCAAAGCCGTCATCCTGACGTGCCAGGAATCCTTCGAAAAAAATCTTCCGAAAGAAACATAATTCTGTTCATTGATATGCATATGGGTGTCCTCTTCCGATCTGGGAAGAAGAGGCGGCCTCACATACACTCCCAACTGCCGTAAAAGATTAACCCCAGCTCGGCGAATGGGATGGGTAAGCGTCTTATAATACCACCGGTTGGTGCAGGTATTGACAATCACCCAACCCCCAGGTTTTAAGACCCTGCGAATCTCCAAAAAAACCATCTGCAACTCCCACCGATGCAGATGTTCAAATACCCCCAGCAGAAAAACTCTATCGAATAAATGATCCGGCAGCGGAATTTGTTTCGCGTCTGCCCTAAAAAGATTGGCTTCTGGAACTAACTGTCGGGCAATCGTCAAAGCGGACGGAGAATAATCCATCCCCGTCACTCGAGCTCCGAGCCTTAAGAGCCTTGCCAGAAGCTCACCCCTCCCACAACCCATATCTAAGACCTGCATACCCGGCTTCACTTCCGCCACCCGAACAGCCCTTTCCATCTCCGGCTTTAGAATCTCCGCGCCATAGCGGTCAAAAAATTCCACACCACCGCATCTTTCCTTATAGTAGTCCCGGGTGTAAATATCAGACGGAACGGAATTTTCCTTCATGCCTATGGCAGCAAAAAGGGAACGGATCGTGGAAGAACGCTGAAAGAGGCGGGAAGTTTTCCCAAAGCTTCTCCATCCACATTCAGGCAGATATCTTCTTTCTCTAACGGCCTTGCCTCCACATGCTTAGCCTGTTGATAAATGATCCCGGGAAAACCTATATGTCCCCCCCAGTAAACCTTAGGAAGTTGGGTTAGAAGTTGTCTACGGTTCAGATCGCCTATACAAACGATGTCCAAGAGACCATCCTCCGCATCCGCTCGCGGAGCAATTCTCATCCCACCCCCCGTACTGGAGGTGTTGGCCAAAATAACGGAATGGAATCGGCTCTCGGCCAGCGGCTTCCCATCCAGAACGATATGGATTTCTCTGGCTCGAGACTTTATCAAAGCAGACCAGGAAGCCAAAAGATAGGAGATTTTTCCTCCCCATCGCTTGCCCGTCTTCTCCAGACGATGAGCCACATCCCCAGCCAATCCAAAGGCGGCCATATTGATGAAAAACCTCTCCTTTTGAGCTCCGTCTCCATCCACATACTGAACCCTTCCAGCATCCAGATATCTGACGGAAACACTTCCAACAATCTCCAGAATCTGATCCAGGCGGCGGGACAACCTTACATGCCTGGCAAAATCACAGCCTGAACCCGCAGGAAAAAATCCTAACATCAATTTTTTCCGCACCAAATCGGATAAGGACAAGAATCCATGCACCACATCCCCCAAAGTCCCATCACCCCCCACTGCGACAATTTTGGAAAAACCTTTTGCCACAGCCTCCTTAATCAGGACAGACGCATCCCCCCTCCCACGAGTGAGCCAGGCCTCGCTTTTTGCGAAACGCTTTAAAACTTGTTCCTCCGCATTCTCCCACAACCTGCCCGCCTTTCCGTGTCCCGCAGCAGAATTTACAATGAAAAGTATCTTATCCATTCATTTTCAAGCGGTGACCCAGACACGCAATCTCATCCCGCTCAAACTTAGGGAAGGGAATAAATCGCTCTCCCTGTTTCAACACGACGCCATATTTTTTAGGAACCGCCCTCCCTATCACCGCCGCAGGAATTCCGGCTCTCCGAATCCCTCCCACCACCCTGGATGTGTCTCCGGACCCGCACGCGATCAAAAGTCCTCCCGAGGACAGAATCCCCAAAGGATCCAGATGATACATGCGGCATAGAATCTGCGCCTCACGGGATAATGCGATATTCTCGTTCTCAATCATAAACCCAACTCCAGAAGCCTGGGCCATTTCAAAAATCCCCGTAGAAAGCCCGCCTTCGGTGGGGTCGTGCATGGCATGAACCCTGCCTAATCGAATGGCCGCCAAAGCTTCCTTCACCACGCTGATATATTTCACAAATCCCAGGCAACGCCGAACAAACGCCTTGCCAAAACGGCGAGCCACCTCCCCTTTTCTCTCTCTGACAATCACAGAGGCTGCCTCCAATGCGGCCGACTTTGTAAAAATGAGACTATCCCCCACCCTGACCCCGGACGTGGCCAGGGGTCTTTTCCCTAAAACTTCCCCCAACATAAATCCCACGAGCACCGGCCTGGGAATACCTGCGGTAATCTCACAATGCCCTCCGATAGAACTTATCCCCAACACGCGGCAAGCCTTGTGGACTTGGCGAAAAATGTCCTCCGCCATTTTTGCGGTGGTTTTACCCTCAGGAAGCAGGGCCGAGCAAAGAAACCACCGTGGCTTGGCCCCACGGGTGGCGATATCGTTGGCATTCACCGCTACGGCATACCAGCCGATATCCTCAACGGCAAATGTAATGGGATCCGTCGTGGCCGCCAATAATTTATTACCAAACGAAACGACGGCAGCATCTTCTCCGATACCGGGACCCAGCACCACGCGCCGGTCCGATGCTTTGTACTTGCGAAGGAGTCTTTCTAGCAAACTAGAAGGTAATTTCCCCACGGGAAAAGAGCCGATCATGCGAGACCACGGCTCCTGACCAGGGAGTAACCATAGGCAAAAAGAGCCACCATCAATCCTGGGTAAATGGGTTCCAGACCCAGGGGTTTATAAGGTAAAAACATCCACACTAAAGAGGTCCCGCTCCCCCCCAACATGATCCAGAAGGAATCCTGGGGTCTGGGTTTCCATTTTTGGGAATACCCCATACACAAGGGAAACAAGAGACCGGCCACCGCCACAGTGGCCAATGTATACCATATATCCACGACCGACGGCAGCCAAAGGGCAATCAGAGTCCCCGCCACAATGGAAACAAAAAGCCCCCACTTCACATGCCCCTCCTCAGATAAACCCCGGATAGGCATAAATCGCCACACCAGATCCCGACCCAGAGTGGATGCCGAGAGAAACGCGAGGCTATTGAGGCTGGAGAATATGGTAGCCAACATGCCAACATAGAAAAAACCTTTCCAGACAGAAGGCAATATTTTATCCGCCAATGCGGGGTAAGACAAAATGGGGTCGGATAGGTCAGGAAGAGCGGCCCGAGCATAGAGCCCAGCCACCATTGTAATGGCGTCAAAAAGAAACCAGAAAGGAATGGAGCAAACGATTCCCCATCGGGCTACCCGAATATCTTTAGCCGCAAGACACCTCTGATAGAACGTGGGCTCCACCAAAGTCCAGAGTGCCAGAAACCACCAAGATCCGATATATCCCCATGTTTGTCCACCATCCCAACTCAGATGAAGAGCAGGTAGGTTCTCCTTGAGAAATCCAAATCCACCCCATTGAAAATAAGCCGCCACGGGAAGCACTGCCAAACCGCTGTACATGAGAATAAAATCCAGAACATCCGTCCGCACATCGGACCGAAACCCGCCCTGAAAGAGGTACGCCACGGAACAGACAATGACCAAAAACATGCTCAACCACATCGGTATTCCAATGATGGGCTTCAACAAAACCCAGAGCATCAAAAGATAGGGAGCCGGAGAAACTAAAAGCAGCAAAAGAATGGCCCCAACACCAGAAGCCTTGCGGTCGTAAAACTTTCCTAAAAGATCGGGAAGGGTCAACACTCCGGATGAGACGATACGTGGAGCCAAAAACCAAGCATACAAAAGAGCAAACACATAGTAAGGAAGTCCTAGCACCACCCAGTTCAAAATACCGTATCGATAAGAGTACTCTCCCACCCCCAAAACCCCGCCGTACCAAGTGGACACCAGTGTCGCCACAAAAATAGGAAGAGTCAGTTGTCGTCCACCCAAAAGAAAATCCGCCATCCCTCCCGATTTTTTCCGTCGAATAGCGGAAAAACCCACAACCATATTCGCCACAAAATACAGGAGGATAATACCGTAATCCAACCTGCTCAGTTCAAATTTCATTATCTATCTCGTCCCTACGCCGAAGAACTCCCTTCTCAATAAACTGCGATTTTCCCCAACGACGAAGGACAAAATTCTTGAAAACAATAGGATAAGTCACTGTGCTCTGATTTGACACCTCGGACTGACTCATCAACTGAATATGTAAATGTGGTTCGGAAGTATTCCCCGAGTTTCCACAGCGTCCTATCAACTGTCCCACCTGGACTCTATCCCCCACCTTAACTGTCACTGATTTTTGTTGAAGGTGGGCAAGTAACGCAAATTTGTCCTTATCAAACTTTATTACCACATGATTCCCCTCTAGGTATTTAGTGTCACTCTTACCAATGGGCAAATCATTCCGCCGACCGACCGCTCTTACCACCTCCCCCTCCACGGGTGAATAAATTGGAGAACCAAACGCAAAATACTCTCCTGGCCGACTAGCATCCTGTCGATAGGTCAATGGCATTCTTCTGTGATACGGTGTTATGGTGGTGATTGACCAATTGACTGTTTCCTCCATGGACGACAAGCCATCGTCCTTTCACAGGCAAATCTATCTCCACACCATTTTGGGGAATACGCGAATCCAGTGTCTTAGTTAACTCAAAAAGCATAACTGCTATACCCAGCCCATAAGGGAAGTAAATTAATACCCACTTCCACAAATCATACTCCTTCAAGTCTTTCCTGGGAAAAAAGTTAGCCCCGACAACAACCATAGCAGCCAGAACCAGCTGGACATAGTCACTACGACTAAGTTGGTGGGGTAGAACACCTACGAAC
>JACQJN010000090.1 GCA_016205085.1 Elusimicrobiota bacterium
CCGTTCTGCTGTTCGGGTGGATGTTCTGGAGAATTTTCTTTTAAAAACCTGCCTTGTGAATAATTCGCAAATTGCTCAGCTGTTTGAAGAGATGGCCGAGCTTTTGGAGTTGGCCGGCGAGAATCCTTTTCGCATACGGGCTTACCAAAGGGCTTCCCAGACCATCGCGGGGCTTGCCCGAAGCGTCACGGAGATTTCTCGGGAGGAGCTTTTAAAAATCCCGGGTATAGGACAAGGTATCGCCTCTCACGTGGAGGAGGTTGCGCGGTGCGGCCACCTGGCGGAGCTGGAGAAATTGCATCGGCGGTTTCCCGAAGGGCTTCTGGAAATTCTGCGTGTCCCGGGACTGGGACCTAAACGGGCCAAACTTCTCTATGACAAACTTAAAATCGATTCGGTGAGTAAGTTGAAGCAAGCTGTCCAATCGGGCAAACTCCGTGAGTTGTCTGGCTTCGGGCTCAAGTTAGAGGAAAATATTCTCAAGGGACTTGCCTTCGCTCAGGAAGCTCAAAAAAGGATGCTGGTTTGGGATGCCCGTTCGGTGATGCGGGATATTCTTGAGTCTTTGAAAAACTGTGAAGCCATTGTGGAAATGGCGCCGGCCGGCAGCCTTCGCAGGGGACGGGAGACGGTGGGCGATTTGGATATTCTTTGTACCGCCCGGGACGGCTCCCGGGCGGTTGAGTACTTTGCCAAACTTCCCCAAGTGGAGCGGGTGATGGCCCAGGGAGAATCCAAAGCCATGGTTTGGCTTAAGTCTCAGATTCAATGTGATCTGCGGGTGGTCCCTCCGCAGTCCTTTGGCGCGGCTTTGCAGTACTTCACCGGTTCCAAGGAGCACAATGTGGTCTTAAGAGAGCTGGCCTTAAAGAAAGGGTATTCCTTAAACGAGTATGGACTTTTTCGGCTCTCGGACCTGCCTGCCGGTAGGCACGGCAAAGAACATAAAAAACCGGTGGCCGGAAAGACGGAGCAGGAAATCTACAAGACCTTGGGGTTGCAATATATTCCTCCGGAGTTAAGGGAGAACCGCGGAGAGATCGCAGCGGCTTTGGAAAATCGGTTGCCCGACCTTTTGGAGCTCAAAGACATCCGGGGAGATTTTCATAATCATACCTTGCACACCGACGGGAGCAATTCTTTGGAGGAGATGGCTCGAGCGGCTAAAGAAGCGGGATGGGAGTGGGTGGCGATTGGAGATCATTCCCAGTCGCTGAAGGTGGCGCACGGACTTTCGGTAGAGGCGTTAAAAAAAAGCTTCCAGGAGCTTCGGTCAGCTCAAAAGAAAATTCCTGCTATCCATTTGTTGAGGTCGATGGAGGTGGATATCTTGAAGGATGGGAGCATGGACTATCCCGATTCGGTTTTGGAGGAGATTGATGTGGTGGTGGCTTCCGTGCACAGCTCTTTCGGCCTTCCGGAGAAAGAGATGACTGAGAGGATCAAAAAGGCGGTGCGCCATCCGCATGTGGATATTATGGGGCATCTTTCGGGAAGATTGATAGGTAGAAGGGAGGCCTACTCGGTGAACACCGAGGAAGTTTTAAAGGAAGGGGCCAAAACTCAAACCGCTTTTGAGATCAATGGCCAGCCTCAACGCCAGGATTTATGGGATGTCCATGCCAAGCGGGCCAAGGAATTGAAGGTTCCTCTCGCGGTGACCACGGATGCCCATTCCGCGGAGCAGTTTCGGTATATGGAGCTGGGGGTGATTCAGGCCAGGAGAGCCTGGCTGGAAAAAAAAGACGTCCTCAATAGTTTAAGTTTCAAAGAGCTTCAAGAATGGTTGCATGGGTAAATTAGTTATTCCGGATACTTTTCAGGGATACCGAACGGTGACAGCCCGCCAGATGCAGGAAATTGATCAAAGGGCTCAGGAGGAGTTTGGAGTTTCAGCGGAGACGTTGATGGAAAATGCGGGTCGGGCTGTGGCGGAACAGATTTTTCAATTTGTTTCTGGAATGGGTTTAATTCCTTCCGGCGCCAAGGTTGTTTTCTGTTGCGGACGAGGCAACAATGGGGGCGACGGTCTTGTGGCTGCGCGGTATTTAAAGCAAAGGGAAGTTTTTAGTTCCATCTGGATTCTCCCGCCTTCGCGCGAGAAAGGATACGGGCCTTTGGTTTCGGCAAATATGGAAAGGGCTAAACAGGCGGGCATAGAGATTCAGACGATGGATACGGATTTGAAATTGCTGGCGGATCATTTCGGCGAGGCCGATATTTTAGTGGATTCTCTTTTGGGGACCGGTTCGGTGGGCAAGCCGGCCGGGATTTTAAAGAAGGCGATACAATTTATGAACCGGGTGGGGAAACCTATTGTGGCGGTGGATATTCCTTCCGGTCTGGATCCGGACAAGGGTTATCATGGAGGAGTTTTTATCAAGGCCCGTTGGACATTGACGTTGGGACTTCCCAAAAAGGGGCTTTTAGCGGCCCACGCTCAACCCAATGTGGGAGAGCTGAGGGTTCTGGATATCGGATTTCCCAAAGAGCTGCTGAGTTGAAGCAGGTGCTCTCGGATCTTGGGGTTTTTGGATTCCAGAAGGGGCAGGAGTTTGAGTCGAATCCAGTTTCGCGTAAAGTGAGTGTCCCGGTTAGTCTCATCGGTTCGGTATTTTAACTTCCAAAATTTTAAATACCCCAAAATCTCCGATTTTTTAAAACACAATAAAGGCCGGATCACTTCCACAGAGTTGCGAGTTGCGAGTTGCGAGTTGCGAGTTGATGAGAGGGGCCGTTTGACCGGAATCCCAGCCAGGCCTTTCGCCTGAGTGCCGCGGATCAGATTCAAAAGCACCGTTTCCACGTGGTCGTCCAGATGGTGGGCGGTGGCCACTTTTTTAAATCCCAATCTTTTAGCTTCTCCTGAAAAGATTTGGTAGCGAATTTTTCTGCCCGCGTCCTCCAGGCTTCTTTTCGAGTTCTTGGCATAAACTCCGACATTGAATTTCCGAATGGTAGTCGGAATATTTAGTTTTCGCCCCAGGGCTTGAACCCATAGGGCGTCTTTTCCCGCGGCGCGTCTTATGCCGTGATGCATGTGCACCAGATGGAGGTGAAGCCCGTATTTTTTTTGTAGCAGATGCAGGGCATGGGCTAGGCAGACGGAGTCCTGTCCTCCTGAGACCGCTACCAGAATCTTATCTCCTTTTTGAATGAGAGATTTTTGATGGATATGAATCTTGAACTTGCCCCACCAGGCTGCCCAAAAAGCAATTCTTTTCATCGGAAGTCATTATATAATTTGACAAGAAACCCAGGGAAGTGTTACATTTTTTACCCAGTTTTTTATAAATGCCTGAAACAATTGCTCCTGCGGGACTGACGCGCCGAAATTTTTTATGGCTGGGTTGGAGCGCGCTGGTGGGTTTCTTGACTTCTGGAGCCGCTGCGGCGGCTCGATTTTTCTTTCCCAACGTCATTTATGAACCGTCACAAAAGTTCAACGCGGGACCTGCCCAGGATTATCCCATGGGAGTATCCACCAAGTGGCTCAATGAGCAGAGGGTCTGGATTATCAGGACCGAGAAAGGATTTTATACCGTTTGGGCTCGCTGCACCCATCTAGGATGTACTCCCAACTGGTTCGCAGATCAAAATAGATTCCGGTGCCCTTGCCATGGATCCAACTTTAGCTCGGATGGGGATGTTATTGCGGGTCCAGCTCCCAAACCCTTATACCGGTGCGCGGTCGAGATCGCTTCTACGGGGGATCTCATTATTGATAAAGCGGTCATAGAAGGCCGGTCCGGTTTTAGAGACAAGACCCCGTTTTTCGCCAACTTTAAGGCTACGGTCTAATGCCTGGTTTGAACCTAGAACAAATCAAAAAATCCATTATAGATTCGCAAATCTGGCGCAGCATGTTCCGGGGTGGGGTATGGAAGGATAACCCTCGGGACCGCGCCGCCCACATCATTGGAAATATTTGGCTGCACCTGCATCCGGTGAAGGTACGCAAGCGGGCGATCGAATGGACCTACACCTGGGGATTGGGAGGCATTTCCTTCATGCTTTTCCTCATCCTGACGGTGACGGGCGTGCTGCTCATGTTCTATTACCGCCCCACCATTGATTTGGCTTACCAAGACATGAAGGACCTGGAATTTGCGGTGACCTTGGGCAAACTCATGAGAAATGCCCATCGTTGGGCGGCTCAGGCCATGGTAGTGTTTGTCATCTTGCACATGGTGCGGGTGTTTGTGACGGGAGCCTATAAAAAACCTCGCGAGTTTAACTGGGGGATCGGGGTATTGCTTCTGACATTTACTTTGTTCCTCTCCTTCACCGGGTACCTTCTGCCGTGGGACCAGCTGGCGATCTGGGCGGTGACCGTAGGAACCAACATGGCGGGAGCCACTCCCTTTCTGGGCAATGAGGGTCCCTTCGGGAGTTTGATGGGGATGAGGATCAACAATGATGTCCGGTTCACCCTGTTGGGGGGCACTACCGTTGGAGAAAATACCCTGCTTCGGTTTTATGTTCTTCATTGTGTGGCGGTGCCTCTTTTGGTCGGGATACTTCTCATTGTGCATTTTTGGCGCATCCGCAAGGACAGTTTCTCCGCGGCCCCAAGGGATCCGAATGAAGAAAAGGTGGAGGTGTGGCCCAATCTCATTGTCCGGGAGTATATAGCGGCCGCGGGGACGGTTTTAGTCATTCTTCTGTGGAGTTGGCTGGTCAATGCTCCCTTGGAGGTGGTTGCCAATCCCAATGTAACCCCCAATCCTTCCAAGGCCCCGTGGTATTTTGTGGGCCTTCAGGAGCTTCTGGTGTATTTTGATCCCTGGATTGCCGGGGTGCTGATTCCTAACATCATCATCGTGGGGTTGATGGCTATTCCTTATTTAGATCAGAGTCCGGGTGGTACAGGATACTACTCCTTCAAGGAAAGACCTTTTGCCAACACTTTATTTTTGCTGGGGATCGCCCTATGGTTCATTCTGATAGCAATCGGTTACTACTGTCGGGGTCCCAACTACCAATGGTACTGGCCTTGGGAGTCCTGGCTGGTTGAGAAGGCTCCACCGGCGCCCACCTGGAGCTTGCCGCTCTGGGCGGGAACTCTTTTGATCCTGGCTTATTTCGGGATCGGATTGGTGGCTCCTAAGCTTATTCAGAGAGAGATAGAGTGGAAGAGGGCATTTATTTGGTGCGGGGCGGGAATCACCCTGCTGTCTTTGGGATGTGTGTTCCTGGGAGGTGTGGCCTGGGGGCGGTTGCCCTGGCTTTACTTCTTCGGCTTTGCTTATTTTTTATTTGGATTTCTGATGCCTCAGCGGCACATTCGGAATCTTTCCTGGACTCGGTATATCGTCACCATGTCTTTGGTTTTGATGATGATGGGTGTTCTTTTGAAGATGGGGTTAAGGCTTGGGTTTGATATCAAATACATATTTACCCTCCCCCAGTTCAGTCTGAATATATGAGAAAACTCTTTTATTTTTTTAATTTTTCCCTTCTGGCTGTTTTTATTGCGGCTGTCGTGACAGACCACAACCGAGAATGGAAGAAATACCAGAGGGCTTACTACCGTAAAACGGCCCAGAAACGGCCCCTGGAGATCAAGCAGATTCTTGTGAAAGATCTAAATCGCGTGGACCGCTGCATCACCTGTCATGTGGCGATGGATGAATTCACCAATCCCTCTTTGACCAGCGACATCCCGGATAATCCGTATAAAGCCCATCCTGACCTGCCGGGATTGGTGAAAAACCACCCTTTCCAGAAGTATGGCTGCACTACTTGTCACGCGGGACAGGGGTTGGCCACTACGGTGGAGGAGGCTCATCACAAAGTGACGGAGGGGCATGTTGTTGTTTGGGAACATCCCATTTTGAAACAACCCTATATCCAGGCCTCTTGTGTCAAATGCCATGCCGACTTTGAGAAACTGCATGGAGCGGAGGTGGCGGCTCTGGGAAAAAACTTATTTGACAAACATGGCTGTATCGGATGCCATCAGATCAAGGGAGAGGGCGGCGTCATCAGTGTGGACCTTGGAGATATCGCGGATAAGCCTTTGGCCCGTATTGCTCCGCACAGTTTTGAACTGGCGGGGGTTCATCCTGAAAACTACGGCGTGCAGGCATGGATTGAGGCTCACATGACCAAAGATCCCATATCTTTTATTCCCAATGATCCGAAGGCTGAGTTTAATACCGAACCCATCGCTCCCAGCGGTATGCCGCCGTATTATAAAGAGTTGAAGGAGTCGGAGGCCAAAGCGATCACCACCTATCTTCTTTCCATGTCCAATAGGCCGATTCCCAGGGATTACTATGTCTATACCCCACCCAAGCCGGCGCCGAAATTCAGCGGTGCGGTGGAGCATGGAAAATATGTCTACCACAAATATGGCTGTCAGGCCTGTCATGGATTGGAGGCCAAGAAGGGCCGTAGAAATTTCAATGCTTTGGGACCCGGACAGGACTCTTCCAAGCCTTGGGATATCGCGGAGATGGCCAAGGGCATAGAGCCGACTTTGATTGATGTGGTGGGAACCTATACCCGAGAGGAGTTGAAGAAAAAGGTTCAGGATGGAGTCCCCGCCTCTGCCATTGCTAAATTTAACCCGGAGGGGCCCATCCCCCCCCTCTATATGCCGTCTTGGAAGGAGAAAATAAAAGGAC
>JACQJN010000005.1 GCA_016205085.1 Elusimicrobiota bacterium
CATAGAAGTTTTTCTCGATACGATTCGTGCCAGACGATTTGAGTTGGCAAAAGCGGCACCTTCCACGCCTAAGACAATTTTACCAGTCAAGCCCTGTTTCATAAGCGCCAATCGGTGCGGCTCCAGTGTCTTATCTTGGTGAAAGTCGCCAAAAAGAATTATTTTAGACTTATGATGATGTCCCCTCCGTGTGGGAGGAGCTCTGGGTAGTTGGATCTCAAGAGGGCGGGATCTGAAGCTCTTGGTTTTGGAACCGTCGTAAATATGATTTAAGACGGGCGACGCTTGGTCTATATTGGGGGTGCGCTTTGTTAAATCAGAGATGGGATTCCCTTTAAGGGATTGGGCCCGCATCAACAAGGGGCTTCCGGCTGTGAACGTTTTTAGAGAGGATGCCAGAGGAAGGATCTGTTTAAAAGGAATGTTATAGATTAAGGAAGTTCTTTCATGAAAAAAGGGCAAAGATAGAGACAAATCTGTATAAACTTCATTCTTGAATTGGATGTTTGTTGTGAATGCCTTTTGGCAGTAAAGGTTTGGGGATAGAAAAATCAAACAAAAGGACAGTAAAATAGACAGACTACGATTAAATAGTTTCACCGTTTTTCCCTCTAGCGAACAGGGCCCCCTTTCTGAGGGGATCGCTGGTCCCCGGAACTCTGCGAAGGGGGCTACTCTTTAGAATAACAGAAGCGCCTGTTTTGAGGAAGTGTCCTAAGTCCTATAAAAAACTTGAAATTAGACCTATTTAGGGAGGGACAAAGGACCTACTAGGGGAGAGACTTTCTCTTGAGGTAGTCCTGAAGAGCCGAAGGAACTTCGACAGTCCCATCCTTCTTTTGGTAATTCTCCAGGATGGCGGCAAAAATCCTACCTACCGCCACGCCGCTGCCATTGAGCGTGTGGACAAATCCGGAGCCGTTTTTCCCTTTATAACGGGTATTCATCCGGCGAGCCTGGAAATCCCAGCAGTTGGAGCAGGAGGATACTTCTCTCCAACGATCCTCCCCCGGCATCCACACCTCCAGGTCATATGTCTTACAGGAAGCGAACCCCAAGTCGCCCGTGCAAAGCTCCAAAACGCGATAGGGGAGCTCCAGACGTTTTAAGACTTCCTCTGCGTGCCCAGTCAATTCCTCCAACGCCTTCATGGAATCCTCCGGCTTGGTGATCCAGACGAGCTCCACCTTGTTGAATTGGTGATTGCGGATGAGTCCCCTGGTATCCTTGCCATAAGAACCCGCTTCCTGGCGGAAGCAGGCGGTATAGGCTGTGTACTTTAGAGGAAGTTTCTCTTCCGGAATAGTTTCGCCACGATGGAGGTTTGTGAGAGGGACCTCCGCAGTAGGGATGAGAAACAGATCCTCGCCATTGAGCTTGTACAAGTCTTCTTCAAATTTAGGAAGTTGACCCGTACCGGTCAGTATTTCTCCCGTGACCAAAAAAGGAGGGAATATTTCCAAATAGTTATGCTCCCGCATATGAATATCCAACATAAATTGAATCAACGATCTTTCCAGTTGTGCACCCACTCCTCTGAGCAAGGCAAACCTAGCCCCAGACATTCTCCCCGCTGATTCAAAATCTAATATCCCCAAATTCTGCCCCAACACGTGGTGGTCCTGAGTTTTAAAGTCAACCGCCTTTTTGAAACTTATGTTCTCTCGTACCACACGATTGTCTCCAGGTGTCTTTCCCAACGGAACAGAGGAGTGAGGAAGATTGGGTAGACTTAAAGAGAACTTCTGAACGCCGTTTTCCATCACTGACAGCAGTTTCTCCTTCTCCTGCAGTTCCACCTTTACTCTCTTGGCCTCCCCCACTTCTCGCCTTTTGGACAAGTCATTAAGTTTGGCTCGTAAAGATTCCACCTCTTTCTGTTCCTGTCGTTTTTGTACTACCGACAGAATGAGCTTTTCCAAATCATCAGAGTAGCGACCGCCGCGGTCCTGGATGCCTTTTCTGGCTTTGTCCGGATCGTTGATTAAGAGTTTCTCATCCAACATACTACTTCCACTCCACTGGAATTTCCGACTCCAAAATATGCCCCTCCAAACTCTCTCCCTCCTTCGGCTCCACCATCACCTGCGCCTTAATCGCCTCCGGCCAGTACCCTAACCGTTTCATACGCTTAAAATAATCTTTGAAATCCAGGTGGGCCAAAGGGATCTGTTTCTGCTGGACCCCGGGCAGTTTGGGAACACGCCTCTCTTCCAACCAGAATGGAACCGTCCAAATCCCGGAACCCCTCACCCCTCCTATAGGTATCATCTTTGCGGAGAGCGCGTATCGAATCAAAACTCCCTCCACAGTTTTTGAATCCGAATTAACCAAAGATACTAGGACTCTGGCTTTCCCAGGAGACTTGCTATCGGGACCCTGCACCCAGCTGGTGATAGAGCGAAATTTTCGCGGTGGCTTTCCGTTCATAACCCCCACCTGCCACTCAATCCCCTGCAATCTAACGCCAGCCCATACCACACCAGATATCAAAAATAAAACACCCATTGTCAATAAACATACGAATCCGACGGGTGGCCGGAGATTTGCCCGCAAGACCCCGTAGCGGAGAGGAGTCTCCATAGGAGGGGAACCACGGGAGGGTTCCCGGTGGGGCCCGGGGGCCAAGGGCAAACTCTGGACAGGCCCTGTCGGGTTCATCCTTTTACCACTCCCATAGGTTTCATACGAGCCACCTTCCGGCTGATCCCTGCCTGGTGACACACCTCTACCACCTCTGAAACATCCTTATAAGCAAAGGGAGCCTCCTCCGCTAGACCCTTATAGGAACCGGTTCGAACCTCAATCCCCTGCGTTTTCAACTGATCTTTAAGCTGGTGTCCCTCGATCTGTTTGGAAGCCTGAGTTCTACTCATCATCCTGCCGGCCCCATGTGCGCAAGTTCCAAAAGTTTCCTTCATGGCCCGGTTCGTCCCCACCAAGACATAGGAGTAGGTTCCCATGGAGCCTGGAACTAAAACAGGCTGACCCACGGAGCGATAGGGTGCCGGTACTTCAGGGTGGCCTGCCGGGAAGGCCCGTGTAGCCCCTTTTCTATGCACACAAACCTTCACAATCTTTCCTTTCCTAAAGGACGAGAGTGCTTCGCCTCCAGGAAACTCATGTTCTTCCATCTTCCCCACATTATGGCACACATCATACACAACTCCCAAGCCCAATTCCCTAGGGTTTTTACCCAATGCTTTCATAAAAGCTTCCCGAGTGTAATGCGTGATGACCTGTCGGTTGGCTCTTGCAAAGTTAGCTCCGGCACACATGGCAGCGAAATAATCCTTGCCTTCTTGAGAACTTAAAGGGGCACAGCAAAGTTGGCGATCCGGAAGGGAGATACCATATTTCTGAGAAGCTTTCTGCATGACGCTCAAGAAATCATCGCAAATCTGGTACCCGCAGCCGCGCGAGCCCGTATGAATCAAAACCACCATCTGACCTTTGAATAATCCAAAGACAGCAGCTACCTTTTGATCGTAAATTTCATCTACCTCCTGAATTTCCAAAAAGTGGTTGCCGCTGCCCAGGGTGCCCAGTTGATTTTTGCCTCTCTCCACGGAACGCGGACTGGGGAGGGTGGGGTCCGCTCCCTCCAAGAAACCTCCATCCTCAATTGTCTCTAGGTCCTCCCTGTCCCCATAGCCCTTTTCTACCGCCCACCTTGCCCCTTTTTTAAAAACTTGCTGCATCTCCTGCTTATTTAGGGAAATATGTCCTTCCGAACCGACCCCGGATGGCACGGCATGAAATAAAGTATCCATCAGTTTGGGGATGTGCGGTCGCACATCCTCTGCCATCAGATTGCTCCTCAAAAGCCGGACACCACAGGATATATCATACCCGATCCCTCCGGGAGAGATGACTCCGTCTCCGACCTCCATGGCACTGACACCTCCGACGGGGTACCCGTAACCCCAATGGGCATCCGGCATGGCGAGGGAGTAACCGACTATCCCGGGAAGGGTGGCTACGTTGGCCACCTGCTCCGCCACGCGCTCGCGTTCGATCTTGGAAAGCATCTTCTCGGAGGTATACACTAACCCTGGGACCCGCATCTGTCCCGTTTTAGGCAGCTCCCACCGGTAGTCGTCAATTTTCCTAAACATCGAATATCACCTTGGCTTTGAGGCGATGACCGTCGCGTTCAATTTTAAGGCCGTGGTACGTAGCGGCCTTGACTTCGCGAGCTAAGTGTACTCCGCCTGGTATCTTGCCGCCGTACATCTCCGCTTTCAGAGTTTGCGTATCGGCCGACAAAATCTTGCCTTGGGAAGGAATCCAGCTCTGAGCTGACACAAGATATATGATCTCATTGAGCCAGGAGACCATCAGAGATTCCGGATCTCCTGATTTAAGTAAGACAACCTTCTTTTCATTTGAAGATACCGAAACATTCCCATATACCGCCAACAGCCCGCGGGCTGCATTTTCAAAAAGTTGTTCCAAATCCTTACCCCAAAATTCCAACCCCATCTCAGCCGTGTGGGGAATTATCTTGAAACCTAGAGGTTTTGCCACTATACTATGGATTCTGTGAAATCCTTTATACTTTTTCTAGTTTTTGCGACTCTGCCCGCTTGGCCGGAGCAAAAGCTAGAAAATCGTCTTCTTACGGAAATATCCAAAGGCTCCTACTTCCGAGCCACCGAATTGTACAAAGAATATACCATCCGAGAAAATCCAAGCCCTCTCGCTCAACATATCGCCGGATACGCTTGGTTGAAGTTAAACGTTTTGGAAGTCGCCAAAGATCTTCTACAAAAGGCTTCAGGTCAAGAGACTTCCCAGACCCCCGGCATCCCTCCCGTACAACAACTCCTATCCAAAATCGAATCCATAGAACTTATTTTACCTCCCCTCTTGCCCATAAAAGACCTACCCCGCATCCAAGTTCGTGCCAGCGGGGAGGCCGGCTGGGAAAAAACCATTCTAACCGACATCGCTACATTTTCTGTGGTGGCATGGCGCGTGCTTAGGCAAGACCCGGCCCCTATCCAAATAGTGCTTCTCCCCGACAAAAATTCGTTCGAAAATTTGCACCGACTGCTCCTGGATGCAGAGCCCCGTCCTCCATGGAAAACCGCCACCGGAAATCTCCATATTGTGCTTCTGTCCCCTGTCAGTTCCTCCACCGCGCTGCATGAGTACGGACATGCCATACTCCATACATTCTTTGGAGACCATTATGGTGAAATGATCCCTCCCTGGTTCGACGAAGGTATCGCCGGGCTCATGGCCAGCGAACTGGACCCCACTTTGTTGGAACAGGCAAAACGCACATTGAAGTCCCTTCATTCCAAAGAGGATATCACCGCGCTGGACGACATTTCCCCCAGTTTGTTCTATGATTCCGGCCCGGAGCTGAACTATGCCATCAGTACGCTGATGGCGGAGGAATTAAGAAGGAGAAAAGGACAGGAAATATTCAGGAAGATACTGCTTCAGACAAAGAAATCCAGAAGTCTAAGAGAAGGCCTACAAAGGGCCGCGGGTTTATCTCCGGAATCTCTCTACTCAACTACTCTTCAGCGCCATTCTCCGCAATAGGAGCCACACGCGCCACCTTATCCTGATCCTCCAATCGCACCAAACGGACCCCTTGCGTGTTGCGGGAGATCACCTTGATATCGGAAGAGCGGATGCGGATCATCTTCCCGCGCTCCGTCATGATCATCAAGTCCTCTCTGTCCTTGACGAGTTTAATCCCCGCCACAGCCCCGTTGCGCTCCGTGGCTTTGATGGTGATGACCCCGCGTCCGCCGCGGCTCTGGTCACGATATTCCGAAAGATCCGTTCTTTTCCCATATCCATTTTCACAAACGGTCAGGAGCGTCGCAGAACTCTTGGGCGGAACCGCCTCCATCCCCACCACCTCATCCCCCTTGGACAGGCTAATCCCACGAACCCCGGTAGAGACACGCCCCATGGGGCGCACATCCGATTCAGAAAAGCGAATGGACATGCCCTGTTTGGTCCCGATCATGATTTCATAATCCCCATTGGTCAGTTGGACATCCACCAAGACATCTCCCTCTCTCAGGTTGATGGCCGCTATGCCGGTCTTTCGAATATTGGAAAAGTCGGCCAAGGAAGTCTTCTTGATGGTCCCGGCACGGGTGCACATCATCAGAAAGGACTCCACGCCTTTGGTTTCCTCGAAAGATCGGATGGCGACCGCGGAAGTGATTTTCTCTTCTGTCCCGGACAACGCTACCAAGTTTACCACCGCCTTTCCTCGGGCTTGACGGCCGGCCTCTGGGATCTCATATGCCTTCAGGGCATACACACGGCCCCGATTCGTAAACAGAAGGAGTGTGGCGTGGCTGGAGGTAATAAAGAGGTGCTCGATGAAATCTTCCTCTTTCATATCCGCTCCCATGACTCCTTTGCCCCCGCGGCCTTGGGCTCGGTAGGTATCCAGTCGAAGTCTTTTGACATAGCCTCCATGTGAAAGAGAAACCACCATATCCTCTTCAGGGATGAGGTCTTCCATGGAAAGCTCTGTCGTTTCCCCTGTGATCTGAGTCCGCCGGGGCTGGGCATACCTTGTTTTTAAGTCTTCCAACTCTTTGACAACGATCCCCACCACCTTTTTTAAATCTCCCAGAATCCCTTTATACTCTTCGATCGCTTTCTGGAGGCCTTTGTACTCCTCTTCAATAGCTCCCGCCTCCAAACGCGTCAGCTGATGCAGTCTCATATCCAAGATAGCCTGGGCCTGTATTTTGGTCAGTTCAAATTCATCGATGAGCTTAAATCTGGCTTCTTCCGAATCTTTGGATTGTCTGATGATCTTGATCACGCGGTCCAAATGCTTAAGAGCCACCCGGAATCCTTCTAGAATGTGCGCCCTCTCCTGGGCTTTTTTCAGCTCAAATTCCGTCCGGCGCGTGACCACGATCCTACGATGGCGAAGATATTGTCCCAATATCTCCTTGACAGGAAGTACCCTTGGTCTTCCATCCACCAAGGCCAGGTTAATCACGCCAAATGAAATTTCCATCTGGGTATGCTTGAAAAGCTGGTTCAAGACAACCTGGGAATTCCCTTCACGTTTGATTTCGATGACCATCCGCATTCCCCTGCGGTCGGATTCATCCCGCATGTCCGAGATGTCCACGATCTTCTTCTCACGTACTAAACCGGCAATCGTTTCCAAGAGTTGGGCTTTATTCACCTGATAGGGAAGCTCCGTGACAATGATGGCTTGGCGGCTCCCGCGAATTTCCTCAATTTCAGTTTTGGCTTGGATGTGAACGGAACCCCGGCCTGTCTCAAAATAATCCTTGATTCCGGACCTTCCCCTTATGATTCCGCCCGTAGGGAAATCCGGCCCTTTAAGTATCTTCATCAACTCTTTGGTTTCAATCTCCGGATCTTTGGAGATCGCGATGGCGGCATCACAAATCTCCACCAAGTTGTGGGGTGGCATATTTGTCGCCATACCCACAGCAATTCCAGAAGAACCATTGATCATCAGGTTGGGGAGCTTGGCCGGCAGCACTGTCGGCTCCATGCTGGAGTTGTCGTAAGTGGGAACAAAGCTGACCGTATCTTTGTCTATGTCCGTTAAAAGTTCGTCCGCAATGGCAGCCAGCCGCGCCTCGGTATAACGGTAAGCCGCCGGGGGATCTCCGTCAATAGAGCCGAAATTTCCCTGCCCATCAATCAAGGGATGCCGGAGCGAAAAGTTCTGTACCATGCGCACCAAGGAATCATAGACCGCCATGTCCCCATGGGGGTGATACTTCCCCAAAACCTCTCCCACAATCTTGGCGCATTTTTTGTAAGGGCGGTTGTGTTTTAACCCCATTTCCTCCATGGTGTATAGGATGCGACGGTGAACCGGTTTTAAGCCATCCCGCACATCCGGCAGGGCTCTGCCTACGATAACACTCATGGCATAATCGATATAGGAGGACTTCATCTCCTCCCCAATGTCGCGAGGAATAATGCTGCCTATGGGTTCTTCTGGTTTGTCTTTGGTCGCTGCAGACTCTTTGGCCATAAATTAATTTCTCCTATATGTCCAAATTCCGGACTTCCAGAGCGTGCTGTTCAATGAAAAGCCTTCGAGGTTCCACACGATCCCCCATCAAAGTGGTAAATATCTGATCTGCCGCCACGGCATCCTCCAGAGTGACCTTGAGAAGTTTTCTCCTGTTGGGATCCATCGTCGTCTCCCAGAGCTGTTCAGGATTCATTTCTCCCAACCCTTTGTAGCGCTGAATCGTGGTCCCAGTCCTACCCACCTTGCGGATGGCTTCCAAAAGTCCCTTGAGATCATACAGAATAGCCTCCGATTTTTCCTCTTTAATTTTAAAAATAGGCTTTGTGCTCTCGGTGGCTATGACATCGTATTGAGAAATATCTAAGTCCATCGCATTTAATTTTTTTGAAAGAGTCTCCAGTTGAGCCATCTCCCAAAGCTCCTGGACTTCGGGACCCAGTTCCTCCGCCATCGGACCCACTTGAGATCCCTCCTCGCTAGAAACCTCTTTCTGCAGCTTCTCCCGGCGCTCCTCCACATATTTGGAGCAGAACTCCCGCCACTCTTTCTCACTAAAGAAGAACCGATACTGCCCCGGCTGTGTCTCCACGCGAAAGAGGGGCAAGGATTTTTTCTTAGAAAATTCCAAATAATCCTTAAGCCCCATGCCCTTGGCCGACAAGTGCCGCAAAACAGCTTCCATCTCCAGAAGGTGTTTCAAGAGAGTTTCCAGAACCTTTTTGTCCAGCATCTTGGATACCTTCCCTGTACCTATGGAAACCTCGCAGGCCCCCATACCCTCTTTCAAAAGCCACCCCTCCATCTTCTCTTCTGTCTCAACATACA
This sequence comes from Elusimicrobiota bacterium, assembly GCA_016205085.1. Lineage (GTDB taxonomy): Bacteria > Elusimicrobiota > Elusimicrobia > JACQJN01 > JACQJN01 > JACQJN01. The sequence goes on from JACQJN010000005.1 coordinate 8,849, forward strand.
TCTCAGTTTTACCCTTCTTTACTTTGTAGAGGGGAGGTTGGGCGATAAAAACTCTGCCCTGTTCAATCAGTGGTTTCATTTGGCGATAAAAGAACGTTAGAAGTAAAGTTCTAATATGTTGACCATCCACATCCGCATCCGCCATGATGATAAGCTTGTGGTAACGCAGCCTCTCAGTATTGAACCCGTCTTCTCCCTCTCCTACCCCTGTACCAACCGCTGCAATAAGGGTGCGAATTTCCTCGTTGGACAAAATCTTCACCAACCTAGCCCTCTCCACATTCAAAATCTTACCCTTGATGGGAAGGATGGCCTGGAAAGCCCTGTCCCTTCCTTGCTTGGCGCTATTGTGAACGAATACTCCAGCTGCTAATGCAAAGTTGTGCGTTTGGGGCACTTCCAAATCAAAAACATCTATTCGGTCCCGAAGCCGTTCAACCCTCTTCACCTTATGGTTCAGATGAATTACAGCTTCTTTCAGTTTGGTTCGACTCCCATTGAAAAAGCGATTATAAAGCGTGTCCAGCCGAAGCAAACTTCGGTCCCCCAGACGTTTACGCTCTGCATTATAGAGGTCTTCATCCACGGCACCGCTCCTTTCATAAATCCCTCGTAGAACGGACAGTCCTTTACGAAGATAGGTCTGGTTATAAGCAGCTTTGCGTTTAGAGCGGAACTCTGGGGTCCACTGCTCCTTAGTCCTTCGGCTCCGCCACTCCAAAAGGGCCTTGTCCTCCCACTGCAGTTCAGAGGCTTTCGCCAAGATCGCTTTAGCTCCAGGATGTTCCTGAAATTGCTGTCGGACTCGATTCGCCTGCTTTTCTCGATGTTCTGGAACGGCCCAGTACTCTTGCTGGGCCTTGTTCAGGCGAGCTCGGGTCTCCTCACGATACTCCGAATTGGCGGCATAGAAAGCTCGGCTCTTCTCCAGCATGAGCTTCTTGTACGTTTCGTTCTTCCACTGTTTGATCGCACGCGCAGAAAGTTTCCGGCGCATCTCGGGGCGGGTCATCGCCACCCGGATCTTCTCTCTAAATTGTGGGAGCTTTCGGATCTCCCTCAACTTCCGAAGGGTTTCGGGTCGGAGCAATGTTTGCTCAACGTGATGTCGGTGGTAAGCCAGATGTTCCTCTTTCGTCAATCGTTTAATATTATCGGGATTGTTGTTCAGCTTGTTTCCATCCAAGTGATGCCGATGATCTCCATCCATTGCCAGATAGACAGCATGCTTCAGGTTGTATC
>JACQJN010000091.1 GCA_016205085.1 Elusimicrobiota bacterium
AAATTGGGTCTTGACAGGATTGGAATTTCTGTTATACTTAGAGTATAGAGAACCGCGCGGATAACGGGGTAGAATGAAGTTTCAGGCGCGGAAGGTCTCTTTTGTGCGATAAAGGCAAAGCCCCAGAGATGGGGCGGCGCAAAGCTACAGTCCCTGACATCGCGTCAGGGAGGCTGGGTTGCCGAAAGAATGGCGCTCTATTTAAACAGTCGCCGCGTCTTATTGTGGGCAGGGTTTTTCCTGTGCTATAGCCCTGCTTTTTTATTGGCTCAAGGAGGCGGCCAGCCGGCCCAGTTCATGTCCTATGGGGCTGGGGCGAGGGCCTTGTCCATGGGAGGAGCCTTCTTCGCGATCGCGGATGATTCCTCCGCCTCCTACTGGAATCCTGCGGGTTTGAGTTTGATGGAGCGGAAAGAAATTACCGCCATGCAGGCCAGTCTGTTCGTGGACACCTCCCTTTCTTTTCTGACCTATGCCCACCCCACCGCCACCAACGGCACGTTTGCCCTGAACATCACGCAACTTAAATCCGCCGGTTTTGAGAAGGTGGGCATCAGCGTCAATCCCAACAATCAGGAGATCATCAACATCCAAAACCTGGGGACGTTTGACAATGTGGAACAGGCCATCGGATTTGCCTGGGGCCGCACGCTGACCGAAACGCTTTCTTTCGGCATTTTTCTCAAAAACATCACCCGGAAATTGGATTCTTCCCAGGATTCATTCCGGGCCGTGGACATCTCAGCCTTGCAGAGGATGGGTTCTCTCTGGAAACTGGCGGTGGGGGTGCAGAACGTGTTCAGCATCCGTTCCGGAGATACCGATGACAAACTGCCCTTGACCCTGAAGGTGGGGAATGCGGTGACTTTGTTCAAGGGGAGGTTTGGAATGGGATTTGATTTGACAAAACCCCAACAGGCGGGCCTGGGGTGGCGGTTGGGAGGAGAATATTGGCTGATGAACTGGTTCGGCATCCGGTTCGGTCTGATCGGGACTCCCCAATTCCAGGAAACGGACTTTGGGTTCGGCTTGAAATACCGCAGTTTTGGTCTCGACATCGCTCAGGGTATTCATGATCTGGGCTCCTCCACCCGTTTTTCAGCCACATTCCGTTTCGGCCATTCCAACAAGGAAAAGCATGATGTGGAGGTGAGAAAGTACATCCAAGCTGGGTTCGAGGCCTTCCGTCAGGGGCAGTTCGCCAAATCCATGGAGAAGTTTTCGGCGGCGCTGTATGCCGATCCGGGAAACAAGGAGGTCACCCAGATGGTGACCCGCTTGCAGACGATGCTGGGATTCGTTCCGGAGGCGACGGGAGGCGAGGAGATTCCTTCTTTGGTGCGTCGCGGGGTCATCACGTATGTGGAGGGCAAGGATCTGAAATCGGCAGTCAATGCCTTGCGGCATGCCTTCAACAAAAATTCCAGGGATGACAAAGTCCTGACTCTGCTGAATTTCATAGAAAAGGAAGCCGGCATCTCCGAGATCACCCGCAAGCCGGAGGGCCCGGAGATCTTCACCCTGGTGGACCAGAAGATTTACGACGCTCGGCAGGCCATTTATGACGGCAAGTATGATTTGGCCATCCGTCGGGCTCAGGATGTGGTGGACTTGGAGCCCAACAACGAAACGGCCTGGGAAATCATGGGAAGCGCTTTCTTCTTGATGGATCAGAAGGAGAAGGCCAAGGCGATCTGGAAGAAGGTTCTGGAGATCAATCCTAACAACAAGGTGGTCCAGGAGTTCTTGAAACAGTTGGAGTAAAATTGTGGAGGAATATTCAAGGAAAGGGACTTGAAAATTTAACAAACTCCCGTTAGACTAAAGAGAGCAAATGAAGGCACCTGAACTCTGCGGAATACTGGGGAAATTTGGGCGATGCTATCAGGTTATTTCCTGTAGCCTTCTTTTGCTTTTTTCAGCTCTCTTTAGTCTTCCTTTATTTTCTTCGGGTGTGGAGACTCCGGACCTGGATCTGATCGATATGGCGCGACGGATCAAGCAGGATACGGAGGAGACCATCCAAAAAAACATTCTGGATCCCATTTTGGGCATCGGGCGCGCCACCCCCATCGTGGATGTGGAATTGGAGTTGGTGACCCAGAAGCAGAGCCAGCAGCGGGAGGGAATCGGTTTGGCGGAGAAGTACAAGGAGAAAAAGGCCAGCGAGGGAGGCTACCAGACCCAATACCTGTTGCCGGGGGTTCCCGCGCCCAAATCGATTCTGGGGGGAGGAAAGTCTGAAAAACCTGAGATGGCTCAGGGCCAGCAGGCCCAACAGGAGAAAAAACTAAGGGAAGAGCGTTTTTCGGCAAAGCCCATCATCAAAAGATTTTTGGTGACTATCATCCATGACGAGAAGATTGCCAAAGATAAGATTGAGCTGGTGCGGCAGAGAATTTTGGACGCCCTCTCCCAGTACAAGCTGAAGCCCAACCAGGTGATATTCAAGCCCACCCAATTCATCGGCAACCTGTGGGATACCATCAAACAATATCTGCTTTATTTGGTTCTGTTGATTTTTGCCCTTTTGCTGTTGTTGTTTCTCATCTTCCTCTTTGGCCCTGTTTCCTCTTTTCTGAGAAACTATGTGAGGATTCTTCAGGAGAGCCGTGGTACGGAAGTGGAAGTGGATTCTAAGTTTGAGGGAGGGCCTGGGCAGGGAGGGCCGGCGGGAGGCCCCGAATCCCTCATGAATATTATTATGCAGAGGAAAAGGGAAGACAAGAAAGGGGAGGATGAGGAGGAGGATGAAATGAAAAAAAAGTTTGAACCCTTTACCTATGTGAATGAGGAAAACTTAAAACGTTTGGCCTATCTTCTGATGAAAGAGGAACCTTGGGTGGCGGCCGTGGTGATCAGCTATTTAAAGCCGGAATTCGCCCGCCAAGTGCTGACGGCTCTGCCGGTGGAGCTCCAGGCCAAGGTGGCCATGGAGACAGCCACCATCCGCCAAGTGACGCGAGAACAGGTGGAGGCGATTGATGCGGAGATCAAGGAAAAAGTGAATTTTGTTTTGGGGGGAGTGGAGCATTTGACGGCCATGTTGGAGGAAACGGATGAGGCCACCCGCAGCAATATCTTGGAGTATTTAAGAAACGAAAAACCCGCCATCTATGAAAGGGTTCGCAGGGCCGTTCTTACTTTTGATGATATTCCTAATTTCCCGGACCGGGAGATGCAGGTGATCGTGCGAGAGCTCAAGACCGAAGAGATGGCCAAGGCGTTGCACGGGGCTTCTACCGAGATGATGAACAAGTTTTTGAGCAACATGTCCACCGGGGCCGCGGCTCTTTTAAAAGAAGCCGTGGAGTATACGACCGAGAGCGCTCCTGCTCAAGTGGCGGAGGCCAGGAAAAGAATCATCGGTATGATAAAGAAGTTGGAGAACGAAGGGAAGATCGTGGTGAGGGAAAAGGGTTCCGGCAGTTTATTGGAAGGCTTGGAAGAGGAAGTTTCCGTCCAGGAAACCCGCGCCAAAAAATGGGAGAGCAGCGGCGGCGGAGTGATGGAATATTTCAATGCGGGGGTTTCCTATTACGATGCGGGCCGATTCGAGGAATGCCTTTCCTATTTTCAGTACGCCTTGAGCGTGGATGCCTCTCTGTGGCAGGCGCATCAATATTTGGGGGGAGCGCACTATGCTTTGGGTAAAACGGCGGAGGCTCTCACCCATTATGAGGAGCTGATCCGGCTTCACCCCGATCCCGCTTTGAAGGAGTGGGTGGACAATCTTAAAGCGACAGTGAAATAACATCTAGGAGCGACTTCGGAGGGATTTATGGCAGACGAAAAAAAAGACCCTGAATTTCCTAAACCACCCAAACCACCCTTGACACCTCCCCTTCCCCCCGCTCTGGGGAAGGGAGTTCCTCCTTTGCCTATGCAAAAGCTTCCTCCTATGCAGGGAGGAGGGGTTCCACCTGTCAAATCGACGGGTCCTGCGGCTGCCGGTCCGGCCGTGCCGCAAGAAGACCTTCGGATCCGAGACTCGGAGGAGAAGAGAAAGGAAATGGAGCGGAAGGTTTTGGAGATGGAAAAGAAGCTCCAAGAGGAGCGGGAAAAGGTTCTTTTGGCCAATTTAAGGTCCCAGGAAGAGGCGGCCCTATCTTCCAAGGTGGAGGTTTCCCTTAAAGAGATTCAGGAGAAGTTGCGCCGGGACCGGCGCGAACAGGAGATGGAGGAAGCCCGGGCCCGCCTGGAGGGGCGCGTCAAGGAGTTGGAGCAGAAGCTGGCTCAGGAACGGGAAACCTGGGTTCACACGCTCAAAGGTTCCATGCGTCAGAAGGAGGTTCAGGACCGCGAGGTGGAGACCCATTTTACCGCGCGAATCCAGGAGTTGGAGCGAAGGTGGCTGGAAGAGAAAGCCCAATGGCAAAAGGCTTTCCTATCCAAAGAAGAAGAAATACGGACCTTAAAAGTCACCCTGGAAAAGATGAAAGGGCTGGAGTCCGATATCCTTCGCCTGAATATGGAGAAGCAGAATTGGGAGAAGGATGTTTCCGGTCTTAGATCTCGCCTGGAAGAAACCCAGAAGGGAAAATCCGAGCTTGAGGCGCAGGTGAGAGGGGCCCAAGAGAAGGAAAAAGAGTTTTTTGAATTGAAGTCCCAATTGGCTCTGCTTAAATCTCGAGAGGAACGCTTGATGGTCGATTTGGAAAGAGCCCAGCATGACTTGGCGACGGTGGGACAGCGCTTGGAACAGGAAAAGGAAGAGGAACTAAAGACCCTTCGCTCTCAGCTGGAGGAGGCATTGGAGGCCAAGGAGAAACAGGTGGCTCAACTGGCCCAGGAAAAGATTCGGGCGGTTTCGGAATTAATCAAACAAAGAAGCACCTTGACGCGTCTTCAGGCTATCAATGTGGCGTTGGAGAGAGATAGAAATCAAGCCCGCGCTGAAAGAGCCAAAATCCAGCAGTCCACTCAGGGACAGACGCAGGAGGTCCAAAAGCTGAAGGAGGATTTGGCCCAGATTCATGACAGGCACCTGCAGGAATTGAGAGATCAACAGGTGTCGATCCGTAGGGAGTTGGAAGCCTCCTTCCGGGCGGAGCTGGAGCGGCAAGTTTATTCCGAACGGGAGAGAGCTAAGAAAGAGAAACATGGCGAGTTGATGAATTTTGAGAAAGAGCTCCGGGCTCGTTTAGAAAAGGAGTGGGAACAAAAAACCTCTCTTCAGTCTTCTGCGGTGGGCGAGCTTCAGCAGGCCAGGGGGATGGCGGAGAGAAGTTTGGCCGAGTCAGAGCAAAAACTGTCCGAGTTACAATCAAAACTTTCGGAAGCGCAGCAAAGGGTGTCCAAAGAGGAGAGCTCTCGGCAGGCTTTGATCCAGCAAAACTCACAAATGGATCAGGCGTTGAAAAATAAAGCCAATGAATTGATCCAGCAGGAGGCCAACTTTAACCAAAAACTCAATCTGCTCAAACAGGACACGGACGCCCGTATCAAGGCGCTTCAAGGACAGGTCGAGTCGGAAAAAAAGAAGGGTGCCGACCTCTTAAAACAGGTTCAGATAAAGGGAGAGGTGGAGAAAAAATACAAGACGGTGTATCCCTTGGCTTTCTTGGGCGTGTTGGGCTTGGGTATATTGGGAGTCATAGGATGGTGGTGGTATCAGGATCTGCAGAG
>JACQJN010000092.1 GCA_016205085.1 Elusimicrobiota bacterium
TAGAAGAACTCTTCGATGGCGGGGAAGATAAATTGACCGCAGGGACGGAGATTTCAACCCGCTCTGAAAAAGCTCTTTTGGAAATAGAGGTTCCATCTGCTTTAGAAGAATCATGGGTGGAAGATACCGCTGCAAGCATAGGCCTGTTTTTAGGTGATAGAATCTGAGGTTTGTCTTGGTACTGCTCCATGGCAAATAGAGAAACCAAAAGCGAAGCGGTTGTAGCCAATCCCGCCATGCGAAACCAATCCCAGGGCTTGCCCGCGGCATCCTGGAGTACTCCCACGGGCGCCAGGGGAAGGGTAAAATAGAAACAAGAACCCTTCCCAATTCCTTCACTTGCCACTCCAATTTCTCCGTTATGCTGAGAAACAATTTCCCGGCAGATGTTCAAGCCCAATCCCAACCCACCGCTATTCTTGCCGGAACGGTAAAACTTACGGAAAATCTTCTTCTGCTCTTTGGGAGCTATTCCCTCTCCCGTATCCACCACGCAAATTCTGGCATAATCCTGCTCCATGTCCAGAGAAACAATGATGGAACCCTTCTTAGGAGTGTGTCTGACCGCATTGGACATAAGATTGAAAAGCACCTGCATGACCCGTTTAGAATCAGCCACAATCAAAGTACGGCCGTCCAAAGGCTGCAATTGAAGAGAAATACCCTTGGTCTGACACACGATTTCAAAGCCTTGGACCACTTGGCGCAGAAGATTTTCCAAAAGCACGGGAGCTGGATTGAGACGAAAATCCCCTTTTCGAATAGCCTCGTCATCCATCAATTCTTCCAAAAGACCCAAGGCTTGCTGGGAACAGAAAGAGATCCTCTTTAAGGCATCTTCCTCCTGATCTTTGGAAGCGGTCCCAGAAGACTTTAAAAGGAGCTGGGAATAGCCGTCAATACAGGATAGAGGATTGCGCAAGTCATGGGCCAACTTCAGATAGAAATCCGAGCGGCCTGAGCCTCTCTTGAACCAATTCAGCATCGTATATTTATTGTAATCTAATCCCAGGGTGGGAACAAGAGCCATTCGGTCCCTTTTAATCTAGGACCTTTGGCCCATACGAACATTCTAGGGATGGGAATAGCCGGGCAAAGAAGACGGGATCTGGAGTCTCCTCATTCCGGGGAGTTCCTGCGGAGGAATGGACCTAGGAGCATCCTTTAACACCAAGGGAACACGGGGTTCAGGTTCAGGAGAGAAAGAAACCTTGGCGGTTCTATGAAATCCAACCGCCAAGAGTGAAATCAACATGGAAGCTAAAAGCACCCATCTTAACTGCGGCAAGACCCCCACGGGAAATTCCCTCTCCTGCTGAGAGGGTTCCTGCATTAAAGGTAAAGTAAAATAAAAGCAGGCCCCCTTGTCGGCTCCCTGGCTCAGGACACCGATTCCGCCCCTGTGCTTGGAAACTATTTCCCGGCAGATACTTAATCCCAATCCCAACCCCCCCGAATTCCCGCCTGCGCGGCGGAATGGCCGGAAAATTTTTTCCTGCTCCTCGAGCGGAACCCCTTCTCCCGTATCCTGGACCTGAACCCGAACCTGTTCCTGTGCGACAGAGGAGGATACCATGATGGAACCGTTGGCGGGAGTATGCCTTATGGCATTGGCCAAAAGATTGGAAAGCACCTGGGTAATTCTTTTGGAATCCGCCCAGATGGGGGTCTGATTTCCGTCAGAAACCCATCTTAAACAAACCCCTTTTGCCTGAGCCACCACTTCAAACTCCCGAACCACTTCCTCCAAAAGCCCTTCTAATATGAAGGAGGTCCTGTTTAAGTTGAAACTCCCCCGAGCAATTGCCTGCTGGTCCATCAAGTCTTCCAGAAGCCCCATCGCCTGCTGGGAAGAAGCCAGTATTCTTTTGACAAAATCGGCATGCTGTGGAGAGAGTTTTTCCAAAGATCGCAGAAGGATGCGGGAATAACCGCTGATACAGGACAGGGGGTTGCGAAGATCATGCACCAGTTTGAGGGGAAGATCCTTCCGAGCTTCACTTCTCCACAGCATGTTTTTTACTCTCCTTACCTATAGTGTAACAGGATACCCATAAAGATTGCATAAAACTTCTCTAAATTTTCATTAAAGAACTGGAGGGTTATGGTTTCCGCTCTGCCGTCCCAAACATCCTTGGAGCCGTAGATTTGGGACGTACCAAACCTA
>JACQJN010000030.1 GCA_016205085.1 Elusimicrobiota bacterium
CTATAGTGTTCTTTCGGAAAATTCCGTTAACGCATTCTTTATTACCAAGCAATCTCTGAAATCAAAATTTAATACAGTCAAAATTGACGTGCTGGTTTTGGCGGTTCCCACACAGGCGATAATAGAGGTTCTTGAAAAAATAGGAGAACAGAAGCAATGGGTGAAATGAAAAAAGTCCTTCTCACAAGTGTTTTTAGGCCCCTAGGTCCCGATTATGGGGATTCCCCCAGCGTAGGCTATGAACTTCTGTATGGGCAGGTGACTCGCGCCCAGGGACTCTTTAGTCCGAGAGCGCTCCACCTGCATTTCTCTTTGGAGTACATTGCCGAGAATTTAGAGGTGCCCACCGTGGTGTTGCAGTACCCGACCAGGGAAGAGCTTATCCGGGAGCTCAAGAAGGGGTATGACTACGTGGGGATCTCTTTTCTCCTGGCGGTCTTCCACCGCATGAAGGAGGTGGTGGCTTTGGTACGGGAGCACTCCCCCTCCTCAAAGATTATTTTGGGAGGATATGGGACCGTTCTCTCGGATGAGGAACTCAAACCCTACGCAGACACTATCTGCCGGGAGGAAGGAGTCGGCTTTATGCGGCGGCTTCTGGGAGAGCCGGAGATTCCCATGCCCTATAAGCATCCGTTGATTGTCAGCCGGCTCAATATATTTTCCATGCCCGTTTCCAAAACAGGAATGATTTTTGCCGGCCTGGGGTGTCCCAACGGCTGCGATTTCTGCTGCACCTCCTATTTTTTCAAGCGCAAACACGTCCGCCTTTTGCCGGAGGGAAAGGATATCTATGCGGTGATCGAGCGCTATCTGGAGATGGATCCCGGCATGGCGCTGGTCATTTTGGATGAGGATTTCCTGCTCAATAAAAAGCGGGCCATGGAGTTGCGGGATTGCGTTCTAAAAGGGGGAAAGACTTCCTCGATGTTCGTATTTTCCAGCATACGCGCCATCAGCCAATATAAGGTGGAAGAGATTCTGGAGATGGGCATAGACGGATTCTGGATCGGTTATGAGGGGACCCGTTCCGGATTTGCCAAGCAGCAGGGCAGGCCTGTGGGGGAAATTTTTAAGGAATTCCGGGAGCATGGGATTACGATTTTGGCGTCTATGATTGTGGGGCTTCCCTACCAAACCCAGGAAATTGTTAGGGAGGAATTGGACGGGCTTCTGGGCTTGAAGCCCGCTCTGGCCCAGTTTTTGATCTATGGCGCCACTCCCGGGACCCCGTTTTATGAAAGGATCATGAAGGAAGGGCTTTTCCATAAGGATTTAACTGACGATCGCGAGCGGTACTACCGCCAATGCTCTGGGTTCACATCCATGGTCCAGCATCCTGTTTTGGCACCCCAAGAAATTGAAAGTCTTCAACAATATTGTTTTCGTGAGGATTACCGCCGGCTTGGCCCCTCCATCTACCGTGTTCTGGAGACCTATCTTTTGGGCTACAGAAATTTAAAGGATTCCTCCAATTCATTCCTTCGCCGCAAGGCGCAGTACTTCGCCGGGGAACTGCGCAAGGCTTACCCCATATTTTTGGCAGGGCGCATTTTGGGGCCCAATCGGGAGATGCGGAAATGGATCGCCCGTTTGGAAGAGAAAATTCATCAATGTCTGGGGAAATCCACCCGGAAGGAAAGACTGCTTTCCTGGGGTGCTCTGGTTCTGGCGGTCTGGACGGGACTTAAAATTCGGTGGAATATATTCCAGCATCCTAAACTGGTCCGGCATGTGTATCGGTTTCCCATAGAGGCTCCTAAATTGGGCCGTGTGTGGCGGCGGTTGCAGGATTTGAATCTGCCGCTTTCCGTGGAGAGGCGCCCGGAGGAGATGATCTGGGTCAGTCTGCAAAAGGCTCCCAGCGTAGGGGAGGTTCAGAAACTGGGAAGCCATCTGAGGGAGGCTCTGGAAAGGGGCAGAGACAGGCTGGTTCTGGATTTAAAAAAACTGACCCATCTGGATGGAGAGTCTGCAAAGCATTTGGCGCTGGGTCTCAAGGATTACCGCCGGAGAATCCGGTTGGTGATCCCTTCCTCATTCGCCCATCCCCGGGTAGCGGCCTGGCTGGCTTTTTTCAGCCTTTATCATAGGTGACGAGGAGTATGCAATGAAAATCCTAACAGAACCCTACAAGATTAAGATGGTGGAATCCATCCGGCTCCTTTCTAAGGAGGCGCGGGAAAAAGCTTTGCGGGAGGCTGGGTATAACACATTCCTTTTGATGAGCCAGGATGTTTATATCGATTTGCTTACGGATTCGGGTACGAATGCCATGTCCGATTCCCAGTGGGCTTGGATGATGATGGGAGACGAGGCATATGCCGGAAGCCGGAGTTATTACCATTTGCTGGATGCGGTTCAACAGGTTTATGGATATCCGTTCATGGTTCCCACCCACCAGGGCCGCGGGGCGGAACACATTCTTTCCAAATGTCTCATTAAACCCGGGGATTTTGTCCCTGGAAACATGTACTTTACCACCACCCGGCTGCATCAGGAATTGGAGGGGGGTACGTTTGTAGATGTATCCATGGATGGGGCTCACGATCCGAGGAATGAGAGTCTTTTCAAAGGCAATGTGGATATGAAAAAATTGGAAAATTTGACTAAAAAAGTCAGCATAGACAGAATCCCCTATATCACCATCGGAGCTCCAGTAAACATGGCGGGAGGACAGCCTGTTTCGATGCAAAACCTGAGACAGGTGTCTGAGTTTTGCAGGAAACGCAGAATCCGTGTGGTTTTGGATGCTGCTCGAGCGGTGGAGAATGCTTATTTTATTCAGGAGCGGGAGCCGGGATACGCATCCAAATCAGTCAGGGAAATTTTAAGAGAGATGTGTTCTTGGATGGATATTTGCACGATGAGCGCTAAGAAGGACGCCTTTGCCAATATAGGAGGTTTTTTGGCCATGCATGATGAGGGGCTCTATGAAGAGGCCAAAAACTTCTGTGTCGTGTATGAGGGGCTCCACACCTATGGGGGATTGGCGGGTCGGGATCTGGAGGCCCTGGCTCAGGGAATACGCGAATCCGTGGAAAGGGACGACTGGGTAGCGCATCGAATCAGCCAGGTTCGATACTTATGGCAGAATCTCAAAGATATGGGAATCCCCTTGGTTCACCCCTGTGGAGGGCACGCGGTTTTTATCGATGCCAAAGCTTTTCTCTCCCATCTTCCACAGGAGCAACTGCCCGCCCAGACTTTGGCTGCTCAAATCTATGCGGATTCGGGAGTGCGTTCCATGGAAAGAGGAATTGTTTCCGCCGGGAGAGATCTCCAATCGGGAGAGGAACATAGGCCTTCTTTGGAGTTGGTGCGGCTGGCCATCCCAAGACGGGTCTACACCCAGACTCATTTGGACTATGTCGCCGAAGGAATCGAGAAGACATTCCGGCGTCGGGAAGAGATTCCAGGCCTGAGATTTGTTTATGAACCTAAGTATCTTCGCTTTTTTCAGGCCCGATTTGAACTACAAAAGAAAGAGGTTGGCGCTACAGTAGAATGATCTTATGAAATTTCATCAGATTTCCCAAAATCCCCTCTATGGATTGGTGGAGAAAAAATCAGTTCCCCTGTCAGTAACCTTGGAGCTTACCTATCGTTGCAATGAAAAATGTTTGCATTGTTATCTTCCTGAAACCCGCGCAGCCAGGCCGCCTCGAACTTGCCAAGAGCTGACGACCGCGGAGTGGTATCGTGTGCTGCAAGAGTTGTCCGAGGCTGGGACGATATTTCTTAGATTTACCGGAGGAGAGGTGCTGGCACGTCAGGATTTTGATGAAATCCTTCGTCGAGCCAGGGAGCTGCGTTTTTATGTTGAAATAGCTACCAATGCTACTTTGCTTACTCCCGGCATGGCAGACCTATGGGCAGAACTTCAAATTTCCGGGGTCGGGATTTCTGTTTATGGCCATAACGCTTCGCTTCATGATCGGGTAACGCAGTTGCCGGGGTCTTTTGATAAAACGATGAGAGGAATCCAGCTCCTTCAGGAAAGAAAGATTCCCGTGGAATTAAGGTGTCCTCTTATGAATATGAACTTCTTTGCTATTGCGGCCATCGAAGATTTGGCGCGGAAACTAGGTGTGGAGTATCAATTCAATCATTTATTGGCTCCTAGGAAGGATGGCTCGGATAGTCCCCTTATTCTGTCCATGGATCATAAGCAACTAAAGCAATTTATTTGCGATGATCACATGATTTCTAAAAGGAGAGTGTTAGAATCATTTTCTGCGGATCCGGAAGGATCGCTCTGTATGGCGGGTAGAGTGTATGCGGCGATCAATCCTTTCGGCGATGTGGTGCCTTGTCTTCATTGGCCCGTCCCCGCAGGAAATGTGAAAGAAAAACCATTCAAGGGCATTTGGCAAAGGGGAGCTATTTTTTTAAAAGCGCGGAGTTATACAAACAAGGACGTGAAAGACTGTTCTAGGTGCGGTCAGGCTCATTTCATGCATTGTTTGGGAATGAGTCAAACGATGGAAGGGGACCCTTTGATTC
>JACQJN010000093.1 GCA_016205085.1 Elusimicrobiota bacterium
CTAACTACCAACTACCAACTACCAACTACCGCTTCTAGTCAGGGGTTCGTGGGTTCGGCGCGGCAATCTTCAGAAAGAATTTTTAAGCTGGAAGTTTATCAGCAGAGTACGTTTCACCAGGATGTAGGATTTCAGTTGGCGGACTTAAGTCAAGCGACTACCGCTCAGAGTGGATTGGGCTTTCCCACGCAAACCAATTTGGATATTACGGCCGAGCAAAATGGCAATGCTTTGTTTACGAAATGGACGTATCAACCCTGGGAAAACATCCAGTATAGCTTTTTGTTCGGGGCTGGGAATTACACCTTGAAAATTCCTTCCACGTCAGTGACCAACACCTTGACGGGGGATCAAGTGGGGTTTAGCTATGGCGTTGGAGCCAAGGTAAATCTGTTCCCTGATACCGCAGTGACTCCGGCCCTGGCTTTCGATGCGGGGCTTTTGTGGACTCGATACTTTTTTAACGAGATGAATCAGGGGGGTCTGGGCACTTCTTCGGTAGATGATCGGCTGGATTTATACCACACTCACGTGGTAATGCAGGGGAGTCACCGGTGGGGGAGATGGGAGCCTTTCGGGGGAGTGAAGTGGCTGCGGACCCAGGCTCATCTAAAAGATCTAATCCAGGGATCAAAGGTGGGAGGGAAAGAAGACGCGGTGACGCCGTTTCTAGGCTTAAAATTTATGATTTATTCCCATGAAAGCTTAATGCTGGAAGCTTCCTTTGTGAAAGGAGTTCAAGTCAATACGGGCTTGGAGCTTCGGTTTCAGTAATGCAACTGACAAAACAAGCGAAAAAGGAACAATCTTCCAAGATGGCGCAAGAGGTTCGTTCCTGCAGCCAGTTTTTTTTCACCCATTATCATGGGTTGAAGTTCCAGGATATGGCAGAGCTGCGCAAGAGACTCAAAGCCTTTCGCGGTGAGTACCGTATCGTTAAAAATAGTTTGGTGCGCCACGCCCTTAAAGAGGCCGGAATTCCGTTGCAGGAAGAAGATGTGTTGAGGGGCCCGGTTGGAATGGTGTTGGGGAAAAACGGAGACGCCACTGGAATCGCTAAGGTGCTCCAAACCTTTTCCAAGGAGTTTCCGGCCCTGAAAGTTAGAGCGGGATATGCCTTTGACCGATGGATGGGGCCGGAAGATTGTCGGAATCTTTCCAATCTGCAGAGTCGTCCGGAGCTGTTGCAAAGATTGGCAGGGGTTCTATACACCACGCTTTCTCAGATAGCGTCTGTTTTGGAAGCGCCACTGCGCGATTTTCTGTTAGCGGTGCGCGCCTTGCAAGATAAAAATAAACACAGGGAGACTTGAGAAATGACTACGAAGACAGAGGGTAAGGAAGCGATCGTGGAAGCTATTTCAAAGCTGACCGTCTTGGAATTGGCGGAGCTTGTGAAAGCCGTTGAGGAAAAATTCGGCGTGAAGGCCGCTCCGGTTGGCGTTCCCATGGCCGCGTCGGGCGCTGTGGCAGGTGGAGGAACCGTTGCTGCCGCGGTTGAGGAAAAAACAGACTACACTGTTGTGTTGACTGGTGCGGGAGACAAGAAGATTCAGGTGATCAAGCTGGTTCGTGAACTCACCGGCCTGGGATTGAAAGAGGCCAAGGATCTTGTGGAGGGAGCTCCGAAAACAATCAAGGAGGGAGTGCCCAAGGCTCAAGCAGAAGAATGGAAGAAAAAGCTGATTGAGTCCGGAGCCACCGCAGAGTTGAAGTAGTTGGACCCCGCAACACAGAGGATTATGAATCAAATCAACTTTTCTAAGATTCCGCCCGCACAGAAGTTGCAGGACCTCCTGGAAATGCAGAAGAGATCTTTTGAAGATTTTCTTCAATTGGAAATTCCTCACGAGGAGAGAAAAATCCAAGGGCTGCAGGCCTCTTTCTTAGATGTATTTCCCATTGATTCTTCAGATGGAGGCATGGTGTTGGATTTCGTGAAGTATTCCTTGGGGGCGCCGCGTTACTCTTCTGTGGAGGAAGCGGCCATCCGCGACGGGACCTATTCTGCGCCTTTGAAGGCCGTGTTACGGCTGTCTTCGAGGCAGCCCAGTGGCAAGCTTAAAGAAATTATCGAACAAGAGGTGGTGTTGTGTGAGCTGCCCCTGATGACGGAAAACGCCTCTTTCATCATCAATGGAGCGGAGCGGGTAGTGGTTAGCCAGCTGCACCGATCCCCAGGCATTATTTTTGAGGAAGATGAGGAAAAAAAGATCTCTTCATTGGGGAAGAAGCTGTATTTTGCTCGCATTATTCCCTACCGCGGGGCTTGGATTGAGTTTGAGTTTGATCTCAACAACGCCCTATATGTCCGCATGGATCGGAAGAAAAAGTTTCCCGCCACTACTTTCTTGAAGGCATGCGGTATTGAATCAGATGCGGAAATTCTACAGCTTTTTTATCTTACGGAAGAGGTTTCCATTAAGGCAGGGCACACCGAACAGTATTTGAGAAGAATTGTGGCAGAAGATGTGGTGGACAAGTCTTCTGGGGAGGTGTTGGTGGAGGCCCGCCATCCGCTCACCCAGGAGGGGGTTCGCCGTCTTTTGGAAAAGAAGATCGCCTCCATCCGGTTGATTCAGGGAGACCCGGAGAAGGACAGTCCCACCATTTTGGAAACTCTGCGCCGGGACCCATTCAAGTCCGTTAAAGAGGCTCAACAGGAAATATACAAGAAGATGCGTGGTCAGGAGTTCGTGGTTCCTGGCCAGGCGGAACAATATTTGGACAATCTGATTTTTAAGAACTTGCGCAAGTATGATTTAAGCTATGTCGGCCGATATAAAACATTTAAGAAGATTCGGCTGTTCTTCGAACGCCTTGTGGGCATGAAAGAAAAGGTGGTGCGTGGTTATAAGATGCCGTCTGCTCGCGAAAGGATGTTAACGGTAGAGGATATTTTAGTTACGATGCAGTACGTCATCGCCTTAAATAATGGGGATACCACTTTTGAATATAAAGGAGAGAAATGCGCGATCGAAGTGGATGATATTGACCATCTGGGCAACCGAAGAGTTCGCGGGGTGGGAGAACTTCTGGAGAGCCAGATTCGCGTAGGTTTGTCTCAGATGTCTCGTGTCATCCGAGAGAGAATGAGTGTTCAAGACAAGGCCCTTTTGACCCCCCGCAGTCTCCTCAACGCGGCTCCAGTAGTCGGAATCCTTCGCAAGTTTTTCGGGACTTCTCAGCTTTCACAGTTTATGGACCAGATCAATCCTTTGGCGGAGATGACGCATAAAAGACGCCTTTCTGCCTTGGGGCCCGGAGGACTTCATCGCAAGCGGGCTGGATTTGAGGTGCGAGATGTCCACTATACCCACTATGGCCGTATCTGTCCTATTGAAACCCCGGAAGGACCCAACATCGGGTTGATCACCAGTCTGGCCTGCCACGCTCGGGTGAATGAATATGGCTTGATTGAGTCTCCCTACCGAGAAGTGACTCACGGGAAGGTGACGGACAAGGTGGATTATTTGACTGCGGATCGGGAGAATGACGTCATCGTGGCTCAGGCCAACGCCCCCCTGGAGGGGAATCGTCTGGCGGCAGATATGATTGCTTGCCGGCACCGTGGAGATTTTCCTCTAGTGGAACCTGTTAAGATACATTACATGGATATCTCCCCCATGCAGGTGGTATCGATCAGCGCGGCGTTGATTCCTTTCTTAGAGCATGACGATGCCAACCGGGCTCTCATGGGTTCCAATATGCAACGCCAAGCGGTGCCGTTGCTTGTGGCGGAACCGCCCTTGGTGGCTACGGGTGTTGAGGCCCGCGTGGCAGAAGATTCCGGGGCCATGATTTTGGCCAAGCGTCCGGGAAAGGTAATTTATAGTTCTGCCGATATCGTTGCCGTGAACACGGAGGAAGGGGGGGAAGCTCAGGTAGATATTTACACTCTAAAAAAGTATCGACGTTCCAATCAGGACACCTGCATTAATCAGGTTCCGGTGGCCGAGGTGGGTCAGCGGGTCAGCAGGGCGGACGTATTGGTGGATGGTCCAGCCACCTCCCGGGGTCAGTTGGCGTTGGGAAAAAATCTTTTGGTGGCTTTTATGCCATGGGAAGGATATAACTTTGAAGATGCCATCTTGGTTTCGGAAAAATTGGTGAAAGAGGATATCTTTACCTCCATCCACATCCAGCAATTTGAGGTGGAGGCTAGGGACACGAAATTGGGCTCTGAGGAGATCACGCGTGATATTCCCAATGTTGGCGCAGAGGCCCTGGAGTATTTGGATGAACAGGGAATCGTGATCCCTTCCACCATGGTTCGACCTGGTGATATTTTAGTGGGGAAGGTCACCCCGAAGGGAGAGCAGCAAATCACTCCTGAGGAGCGGTTGCTCAAGGTCATCTTTGGAAAGAAAGCGGAAGATGTGCAGGATGCCTCTCTTCGAGTCCCTCCAGGAGTCACGGGCAAGGTCATCGGGGTGCGTGTTTTTGTCCGCCGTGAAAAGCTCTCCAAGGTAGAAGAGAGGAAGCGCATGGAAGGAGTGGGGCAACGTTTGGAGGGCCAGATTGCGAACCTGAAAGCTCAGAGGAAGGAAGCTTTAACCCATTTGGAGAACGTCAAATCTTCTTCCAAACGCAAGGAAGAGGAGGAGCGCATCCAGCTTTTCTATAAGCTCATGGAGAAGAAATTCCGTGAGGATGCCCAAAGAGAGCAGGACAATATCAAACGCGGAGATGAGCTTCCTGTAACAGTCAATAAGGTGGTAAAGGTTTATATTGCTTCGCGGCGCAAGCTTCAGGTTGGTGACAAGGTGGCCGGGAGGCATGGGAATAAAGGGGTGATCGCCCGAATCTTGCCCTCGGAAGATATGCCTTTCTTGCCGGATGGTACCCCGGTGGATGTGGTCCTTTCGCCTTTGGGTGTTCCCTCCCGTATGAATGTGGGCCAGCTTTTGGAAACCATGCTGGGCTGGGCGGCCTATCATTTGAATACTCAGATGGTCTGTCCTGTTTTCGATGGGGCTAAGGAGGCGGAAGTGTTGGAGATGGTCAAGAAGGCCAAGGAGGACCTGCGTAAAAGGGGAGTTCCGGAGAGATATCTGCCCAGTGATGATTGCCGGATCACCCTCTATGATGGGCGTACGGGGGAACCTTTCCAGGAAAAGGTGACGATCGGCTATATGTACTTGATGAAGCTGGTACACTTGGTGGAGGATAAAATCCATGCCCGCTCCACAGGTCCTTATTCTTTGATCACCCGACAACCCCTGGGAGGCAAGGCCCAATTCGGAGGACAGAGATTCGGAGAAATGGAGGTGTGGGCCGTTGAAGGTTATGGAGCCGCATATGCCCTGCAGGAATTTCTAACGGTCAAATCTGATGATGTGGTGGGAAGGGCTAAGATGTACGAGGCTATTATCAAGGGGGAACCTCCCCAACAACCGGGAGTCCCGGAGTCTTTTAAGGTTCTTGTGAAGGAGCTTCAGGCTCTTGGTTTGAATGTGGAGCTCTTGAAGCTCAAAAATGGGAAGGGGAAGGATGCCGGCACGGTCAGCGATGGGAAAAAAGCGGCCGCCAAAACCTGAAGGAAGAGATGCGGAGGTTAAATGGCAAGTAGCTTATTGACGGCAGAAAGAAAGTTGTCGTTGAGTCCCAAGAGGAAGAAAAAACTGGAAGTGCTCAATTTCTTCGATTTTGATGCCATTCGACTCTCCTTGGCAAGTCCTGAACATATTAAGAATTGGTCGTTCGGTGAAGTGAAGAAGCCGGAGACGATCAATTACCGAACCTTAAAGCCCGAGAGAGACGGACTCTTCTGTGAGAGGATTTTTGGACCTGCCCATGATTATGAGTGCGCTTGCGGCAAGTATCGCTGGGTAAAGTTCAAGGGAATCGTGTGTGACCGTTGCGGAGTGGAGGTGACGGAATCTAAAGTGCGCCGCGAAAGGATGGGGCATATTGAACTGGCAGTGCCGGTTCCTCATATTTGGTTTTTAAAAAAAACCCCTTCTCGGATCGGGATGGTTTTAAACATGAAGACGTCCGACTTAGAGAGAGTCATTTATTATGCCAGCTATATTGTTCAAGAGGATCTGCAGGATACGGCGGGACGAGCGGTATTTAAGGTGCGGGACATCTTATCTGAAGAAGAAGTGAAAAAGGCCAGGGCGGAATATCACGGGAAACTCAAGGTCGGTATTGGGGCTGGGGCGGTGAGGCAACTTTTGGAGAAGGTGGATCCCGCCAAGGAAACGATTGAACTCAGATCTAAAATTCACACGGTGCAGTCGGAAGGAGAGAGAAGCCGGCTGATTAGAAGGCTAAGGATTTTGGAAGGTTTTGCGGAAAGCGGCAATCGGCCGGAGTGGATGATTTTAACCGTATTGCCGGTCATCCCACCGGAGCTTCGTCCTCTGGTGCCTCTGGAGGGGGGCAGATTTGCCACTTCCGACTTGAATGATCTTTACCGCAGAATCATCAACCGCAATAATCGGCTCAAGCATATTGAAGCCTTGAGAGCTCCGGAAGTGATGGTTTATAATGAGAAGCGGTTGCTTCAGGAAGCCGTGGATGCCTTGATTGAAAATGGAGCCAGGGGTCGCGTAGTGATCGGGGCCGGCAACCGCCCCCTGAAATCTCTCTCGGATATTTTAAAAGGGAAGCAGGGCAGGTTCCGTCAGAACCTTCTAGGAAAACGGGTGGATTATTCCGGGAGAAGCGTGATTGTGGTGGGGCCGAATCTCAAGCTCAGCCAGTGCGGACTTCCTAAAGAAATGGCGTTGGAACTTTTCAAACCCTTTATTATCCATGAACTGATGAAAAAAGAGAGCTTGACTCTTAAAGCGGCTAAAAGGATGTTCGAAAGGGTGCGCCCTGAAATTTGGGATATTTTGGAACAGGTCACCAAAAACCACATGGTGATGCTCAATCGCGCTCCCACCCTGCACCGCCTTGGTATTCAGGCTTTTGAGCCTGTATTGATTGAGGGAAAATCCATCCAGCTTCATCCGCTTACCTGCGCCGCCTTTAACGCCGATTTTGACGGAGATCAGATGGCGGTGCACATTCCCCTTTCCCATGAAGCTCAATTGGAGGCCAGGCTCCTCATGTTTGCCTCCAACAATATTTTATCCCCCGCTTCAGGCAGACCTATCGCGACTCCTTCTCACGATATGGTCTTGGGAATTCATTATCTGACCAAATTCAAGGCGGGGGAGAGAGGGGAGGGAATGGTATTTGCCGATGCATCGGAAGTGACCTCCGCTTATCAGGCCGGCCGCGTAGATTTGCATGCCAGAGTTAAGGTGAGGGGCATCAACCAGATCAAGGAATCCCATCTGGAGGACAAGAACTTGTGGAAGCCGGAGTTGTGGAAAGATTTCACCACGGTGGGACGTGTTTTATTCAACGAAGTGATTCCTTCCGAGATTGGTTTTTTGAATATGGCCCTAAGCAAAAGAGAACTTTCAGGGCTTGTGGAACGCTGCTATAGACAATTAGGAGCTTACCGCACGGTGCTTCTGCTGGATGATTTAAAGCGTCTGGGGTATCGCTATGCTACCCTGGCGGGTCTTTCCATCTCGGTCTCGGACATGAAGATTCCCCAAATCAAAAAGGAATTGATCAAACAAGCCAGAACTCAGGTCAAAGAGATTGAGCGCCAGTCCAAGGCTGGGGTGATTACGGAGAGTGAGCGCTATAACAAGATTATCGACATCTGGACCCATGTGACCGATAAGGTTTCAGATGTGATGTTTGAGGAGATGAAGCAACAGGAGTTTCGCCCCTACGATTCCAAGGAGCCTCGTTTCAATAGCATTTTTTTGATGGCGGATTCCGGAGCCAGGGGTTCTCGCCAGCAGGTCCGACAGCTGGCCGGCATGCGAGGATTGATGGCCAAACCACAGAAGAAACTTACCGGGGGTGTCGGCGAAATCATAGAATCCCCGGTTGTTTCCAATTTTAGGGAGGGTCTTACGGTCCTGGAATATTTTATTTCCACTCACGGGGGAAGGAAGGGTTTGGCGGATACGGCTTTGAAGACGGCGGACGCTGGATATCTGACGCGCCGGTTGGTGGATGTGGCGCATGATGTGGTCATTACAGAGGAGGATTGCGGCACGATCAATGGCATCCGTATAGGACCCCTGTCTTCCGGGGAGGAGATCATTGAGGGGATTGAAGAAAGGCTTTTGGGCCGGGTGGTGTTGGAGAATATCACGATTTCCATTCCAGGGGCTCGTGGAAAAGTTCAGGAGGAGGTATTGGTCAAAGCGGGAGAGATGGTTACTCTTGAGATGTCTGAAAAAATCAAAAAGGCTGGCATAGAGTGGGCTCGGGTGAGGAGTGTCCTCACCTGTGAAGCAGAGTCGGGAGTTTGTGCCCGGTGTTATGGACTCAATTTGGCTACAGGGCGCATGGTGGAAGCTGGCGAGGCGGTTGGAATTGTGGCAGCCCAGTCCATTGGGGAGCCCGGTACGCAGCTGACTTTAAGAACCTTCCATATCGGTGGAACAGCCTCGCGTGTCATCCGAAGGTCTCAAGTCATTTCTCAGAATGATGGAAAGTTGGAGTATCGCAATATTCGCATTTTGAAGAACAGGGAAAGTCAGAATTTATGCGTTTCCCGCAGCGGCGTTTTGGCGGTGGTTCACCCCAAGACAGGCGGCGCTTTAGAGGAATATCGCCTTCCTTATGGAGCCCGACTGAAGGCTGCCGATGGTTCTGCAGCGGAGAAAAGGGGGCTTTTAGCGGAGTGGGACCCCTATTCTCTGCCCATCATTACGGAACAAGAGGGAAAAATACGTTTAGTGGATGTTAAAGAGGGTGTCACATTGCATGAGGAACGCAACAAGATCACTGGAATTATAGAAAGAAAGATCATCGAACACCGTGCGGAAAGGATGAGTCCCCGCGTGCTGGTGGAGAAGCGAGGCAAAGAAGTGGCTTCTTATCCGTTGCCTATTGATACTGTTCTTTTAGCGGAGAGCGGGCATGAAGTGGTTCCGGGAGACATTTTGGCTAAAATCCCTCAGGAAGTGACCAAAACCAAAGATATCACGGGAGGTCTCCCTAGGGTATCAGAACTCTTTGAGGCCCGAAGGCCCAAGAATGCAGCCGTTATCTCCGAAATCGAGGGAGTGGTTTCTTTGGGCACCTCCCCCAAGGGTTTGGTTCAGATTTCGGTGCGCAACGAAGAAACGGATTTGGTCCATGAGTATATCATTCCTCAGGGCAAGCATTTGGTGGTCTATGAAGGTGATCGGGTGGGAGTGGGGGAACCCTTGACGGATGGGGCCATCAATCCTCATGACATTTTGCGAGTCAAGGGGGTCAAGGAGGTTCAGGAATATTTGGTCAATGCCATCCAAGAGGTGTACCGCCTCCAGGGAGTCACCATGAATGACCGTCATATTGAGGTCATTGTGCGCCAAATGTTGGAGAATGTGAAGATTTTGGATAGCGGGGACACCTCCTTTCTTAAAGGAGAGATCGTCAACCGTTTTGTGTTCAATCGGGCCAATAAGCAGATTGCGGAGAAAGGCGGTCGGGAAGCGCAGGCAGAACCGGTGCTTCTGGGTATTACGAAAGCATCCTTGGCTTCAGACTCTTTCGTCTCTGCGGCCAGTTTCCAGGAGACCACTCGTGTGCTGACCGAGGCAGCCACCATGGCACGGGTGGATTATCTAAAAGGCTTGAAGGAGAACGTGATTATCGGTCATACCATATCCGCAGGGACCGGGTTCGCCAGCCGGAGGCTTGAGAACCTTGGTGCTGGAGCCAATTGATGCCTACCATTAACCAACTCATTCGATACGGTAGGCACCGCCTGAAGAACAGGACCAAGGCTCCCGCCCTTATGTCTTGCCCGCAAAGAAGAGGTGTCTGTACGCGGGTTTCCACCACCACTCCCAAAAAACCTAACTCCGCTCTGCGTAAAATTGCCAGGGTAAAGCTGACTTCCGGGATGGAGGTGACGTCTTACATCCCAGGCGTTGGGCACAATCTTCAGGAGCATTCTATCGTTTTAATTCGAGGAGGCCGCGTCAAAGATCTTCCAGGGGTCCGCTATCATATTATTCGGGGTGTTTTGGATACGGCGGGGGTGGATGGCCGAAGGCAGGGGCGTTCCAAGTATGGGGCCAAACGACCCAAGGAAGGAGGTGCCGCAACTTCTGCAAAGGCTGCCCCTACTGCAGCAAAAGCATAAAATGAGTTTAGAGTTCAGAGTTGAGAGTTTGGAGTTATTTAAGGCTTGGGCTTATTTAGCTCGCAACTCGCAACTCGCAACTCGCAACTCGATTTGATATGCCACGAAAAGGACTTAGACCTAGGGATCGGAGAGATCTTCCACCGGCCGATTTTAAGTACAAATCGGTATTGGTTTCTCGGTTGATTAATAAGTTGAATTTTAAGGGTGAGAAAGCCAC
>JACQJN010000094.1 GCA_016205085.1 Elusimicrobiota bacterium
CCCCTAGGAGTGGCTCTCTTAAAGGAAGCCAACGAGTTCAATAGTTCCGTGCCCATCGGATCCATTCTTAGGCAAATCCCCTCCCCCGGAACCGTGGTGCGGGAGGGCAAGATCGTTAGGGTGGTGGTCAGCCAGGGGGGCGAGACGGTATTCGTTCCCACTCTGGTGGGCCTTCCCTTGCGCAATGCGGAGATGCTGCTCCGCCAGCGCCAGCTTCTCTTGGGGGAAGTCAGTGAGTCCTACTCCTTGCATGTGGAGAAGGGGATGGTTTTGTTCCAGGATCCAAAGGCGGAAGTAAGCACCGCCAAAAACGCGTTGGTCAACGTGGTGGTTTCCGCGGGTCCCCCTCCTTCTGGGATTATTTTGATGCCAGACTTTAGGCAGAGACAAATTTCAGAGGCTTCCAATTGGGCTAAAGGTTTGGGATTTGCCATTCAGGTTCAATCCGATCCCGACTCTCTGTTCCCCAATGGGCTGATATTGAGCCAGCAGCCTCCTCCGGATGCGGTGGTTTCCTCCGAAACTGAGATCAAATTCGCGGTGAGCGGAAGGTCCAAGGAATCTTCCTCGGCCACCCCTGTCAAACATCTTCATTACGAGGTTTCTCAGGGTGGATCGGATAGCCTCATCCGAATTGTGCTGGTGGATCAGTCGGGGGAGAGAGAGGTATTCAATGGCCTAAGGCCTCCGGGCTCAAAAATTGATCTAACCATTCCCCAGACCGGAAGTGCCAAGATTCGGATTTTTGCTAACGGTATATTGGTGGAAGAGAGAGAGCTTCCGTGAAATTAGGTAAACCCAACGGCCGAGTTCGAATTGTTCCGTCAGTTCTGGCGGCGGATTTTGCCCATATGGGGGACTCGGTGCGCCAGATTGAGAAAGAGGCGGATTGGATTCAGCTGGATGTCATGGACGGCCATTTTGTGCCTAATTTGACTTTTGGTCCTGATATGGTGTCCGCTCTCAAAAAGGAAACCGATCTTCCTATCGATGTGCACCTGATGATTGCGAAACCTTGGAAATTCCTGTCGTCTTTCGCTTCGGCTGGAGCTGACTTGCTCACGGTTCATTTGGAGGCTTGTCCCAGGCCGGGAATAATTTTAGAATCTATCCGCAAGTTAGGGGTGAAGGTGGGCTTGGCGATAAAGCCGAGGACACCATTGTCTCGAGCCCTGCCGTATTTATCTTTTTTGGATCTCCTTTTGGTGATGACGGTGGAGCCGGGTTTTGGAGGACAAAGGCTTGTTCGGGAAACTCTTTCAAAGATTCAAAAGGCCCGTGAGATAATTTTGCGGAAGAAGCTGCCACTATGGCTCCAGGTGGATGGCGGAATCAATCATAGGACGGCGCCCTTAGCCGTTTCTGCGGGGGCGGACTCATTGGTGGCGGGCAGCGCTATATTCCGTTCTAAAAATCCCGTGGGGGCTATACGATCTTTGCGTCGCATAGTGAATGGAGTACATGTTACATCTGACATTTAACGGAGGTCCATATGGCGGTAGTGATTAGGCTTCAACGGGTTGGAAAACCTAAGCATCCCCACTTCAGAATAGTGGCTATTGAGAAAAGATACGGCCCGCGTGGGGCGCCCCTTGAAATATTGGGTTCCTATGATCCCAAAGCGGAAAAGCTGAAGGATAAATTGCATCTCAAGGAGGAACGGCTCAAGCACTGGCTGGGGGTTGGGGCCGTGCCTTCCGAGACGATGGGGTCTCTTCTGAAGGCATCTAAACTGAAGAAGGAGTAAAACCATGAAAGAGTTGGTGTTATTCTTGGCGAAGTCGTTGCTGGATCATCCGGATGAGATTTCGGTGGAGCCTGTGGAGGAGGGCGGCGCCGTCAAACTAATGCTGAAGGTTTCGGAGGAGGATAAGGGAAAGATTATAGGGAAACAGGGAAAGGTGATCAAAGCCATTCGCTCCCTGCTGTTTGTGGAGGGTGCCAAAGCCAATAAAAAAGTGTTTTTAGAGATTGCATGAGGGTAGATATTGTCACTTTGTTTCCAGAGATGTTTGATGGGCCATTTAATTGCAGCATTCTCAAAAAAGCCCAAGAAAGGGGTATTCTGGAAGTCAGTTTTGTGAACCCGAGGGACTTTGCTGTGGATTCTCATCGAACGGTGGACGATCGGCCCTATGGAGGCGGCAAAGGGATGTTGATGAAGGCGGAACCTCTGTTTCGGGCGGTGCGGAGCGTGAAAAAAAGAGGTTCGTTCGTAGTGTATTTTTCTCCCCGAGGGAAACGGTTGAATCAGGCTCTCGCCAAGAGGTTATCTCGTAAAAGGCATATGATTTTGGTATGCGGGCATTATGAAGGGGTGGATGAGAGATTTTTAAAGGAAGTGGACTTGAGTGTTTCCATGGGGGATTATATTTTGACAGGTGGAGAGATCCCTGCCATGGCGACTCTGGACGCGGTGGGAAGGTTGCTGCCGGGAGTATTGGATAAAACGGCCACTGCCGAGGAGAGTTTTGCCGACGGTTTTTTGGAATTTCCTCAATACACACGTCCTAGAATCTGGAAGGGAATGGAAGTTCCTTCCCTATTATTGAGCGGGAACCATGAAAGAATCGCTCAATGGAAGATGAATAAACGGATTAAAATTGTTAGGGACCGTAAGGAGACCATCTATGATGAAAGAAACGACAGCTCCGCGGTTTAAACCGGGAGATTCTATTCGTGTTTTCTTAAGGGTGGTGGAGGGTGACAGTGAACGCGTCCAGGTTTTTGAGGGCACTGTCATCAAAAGACGAGGAATGGGGATTTCGGAGACATTCACTGTCCGCAAAATTTCCTTCGGGGTGGGAGTAGAAAGAACTTTCCCTTTCCATTCCCCGCGGCTGGAAAAGATCGAAGTGGTCAAGAGCGGCAGGGTTCGCAGGGCTAAGCTCTATTATTTAAGGCGCCTGATGGGACGAATGGCCTGGTTGGAGGAGGATACCTCCGGTACTCCGGGAGCTTCTCAGAAATCAACTGAAACAAAAACATCCGAAAAACCACAGGCTCTCGCAGCTCAAGGATGAGCTTGTTTCAGTTCGATCAGGAACTGCGTGAACGATATAAAAAAAAGTGGATTCTGGGGGTGGATGAGGTGGGACGGGGTCCCTTGGCAGGGCCTGTTGTGGCTTGTGCGGTTAAGTTGCCTGATTTTGATTACCCTGATTTAAAAGGCATCCAGGACAGTAAAGTTCTCTCTCCCGAAAGGAGGGAGATTTTTTTTGAACGAATGAGTGAGCTGAAACTATCTTATGAACTGGGATGGGCCCTGCCTCATGAGATCGACCACATCAATATTCTTCAGGCCACTTTTCTGGCCATGAGAAGGGCCATTCAAAAAATTGGCGATCTTTCCGATTCCCTTTTTGTGGTGGATGGAAATCATAAGATTCCTGATATTTCTTGTCCTCAGATCAGCGTGGTGAAGGGAGATGCTAAGTCCTTGGCGGTGTGTTGTGCGGGGGTGGCGGCCAAGGTGATTCGAGATCGCTGGATGCGACATTTGGAAAGATTATATCCGGGGTATGGGTTGGGTCAACATAAAGGTTATGGGACGGCGGAACATTTGGCGGCGTTGGAGAAGCTGGGGCCGAGCCGGATTCATCGCCGCAGTTTTTCCCCCGTCGTTCAACCGGAATTCATTAAAAGCAGTTGATAAGATGATAAGATTATAAGTTAATATGAAGGAACTCTCTTATAAAAGAAATTCGACAAGAAGTCGTTTATCAACTTATCAACTTACCAACTTATCAACTTCCGCCAAGGAATTTGGCAAATGGGGAGAGGATCGAGCCGTGCAGTTTTTGGAGGGTCAGGGGTTTAGAATTTTGGCTCGGTCTTTTAGAACCAAACTGGGTGAGGTGGATATTGTGGCTCAGGAGGGTTCCACATTAGTTTTCGTGGAGGTAAAATCTAGGAGTTCCGACAGTTTCGCGCCGGCGGAATTGGCAGTGAATTTAAAAAAGCAGAAGAAAATGACTCAGGTGGCGCTTTGGTATCTAAAGCAGAGAAGGGTTAGGCCGGACTCCATTCGTTTTGATGTCATGACGATTTACCCCGAAGTTCCCCCCACCC
>JACQJN010000096.1 GCA_016205085.1 Elusimicrobiota bacterium
CCTCCCGGCATAATACACGCGATCCACACCGGGCACAAATTTCTTTCGGATGTGTTTGGCTCGGTACAGCTGCTCCACCAGACCCGCGATTTTCCTGCGGATATGTGATTCTGAGGTTACCATCGGTAAGGAATGTTGTTTTTGTGGGGATCTATGCGAAGGATCTCATCAGGATTGTGGGGGTGCGTGGCGCAATTGGCCACCAAAGAAGGCTTGTCTCCCAAACCCTTGAATCCATTGACAACGCCCGGGGGAACGCGAACCAATTGATACGCATGCTCCCCCAAAAAAATCTCCTGAAGAACCCCATTGGAAGAAGACTTTGGCCTCTGATCATAAAGGACCAGACGGATCATCCCGTGCGGAACCGCGTAGTTCAACGTCATTTTGGTGTGCAGATGCCATCCCTTCACCGCTCCCGGATAAACCCATGAAAAATAAATTTCTCCGAACTTCTCAAAATGAGGATCATCCGCGCGAAGCATGTGCAGGATGCGCCCCCTCTCATCCGGGATGCATTTTAAGGGATGGATGAAAACCCCCTCAATCATCAAAATAATCTTTATACCAACGCGCCGTTCTGCGAAGCCCTTCTTCAATGGTAAATTGCGGTTTCCAACCCAAGAGGCGCCGCGCTTTTTCAGAGGAGAGAGTTTGACGAGGAATTTCATTCTGGGCTTGATTTAAAATCTTAAGTTTAAGACGGCTTTTGCCCATGATCTGAAGAATTTTCTGCGCCATTTTAAGCACGGACAACGGCTCCTCATTGGAAAAATTAAAAGATTGGCCATGCAGCTTGGTATCTGCCATCTTCTCCGCCAAAAGGATATAGGCCATCGCCCCGTCCTCAATATAAAAATAATCCCTGACATAAGTCCCATCGCTGCGGATGATGGGAGATTCATTAAAAAGCGCGGAGCGAATAGTCCCCGGAACTATGCGATTAAAATTTAGATCCCCTCCGCCAAAAAAATTGCCGCAACGGGTGACACAGACCGGCAGACCGTAGGATTTATAATAGGCGATGGAAATCAAATCGGCACAGCTCTTGGACACATCATACGGATGCACACCCTGAAGCGGAGTCTCCTCACTATAGGGAAGTTTTTTTTGCTCTCCATAGGCTTTGTCGGAAGAGGCCACCACCACCCTCTTGACTGTTGAAACCCTGCGGCAGGCCTCCAGGAGATTCCAGGTCCCGCGGATATTGGTCTCAAAAGTGGAGAGGGGAGCGCGGTTGGCGGTCCCCACGATGGTCTGGGCCGCCAGATGGAATACCGTCTCAATCTCATACTCATTCAACGTCCGCTCCAAGAGAGGATAATCCTCCACGCAGCCATGCACGAGTCTCATCCTACGATCCAGGCCGGAACGCATCAAATCGGATTGAGGGACCCAATCTCTCTCTAAACCGATGACCGTGGCCTGCCGGTCTAAAAGAGCGCGAGTCAAGCAGGATCCCAGAAGCCCTGTGCAGCCCGTAACCAAAACGTTTCGATGGCGCCAAAACTTATTTACCGCCATATCTTCCAGTGAGCCCGCCCCGTGGACCACAGTTCGTTTAAAAGCTTATAGTCCCGATAGGTGTCCATGCACTGCCAGAAACCGTTGTGCGGATATACCATCAAATTTCCCTTCTCCGCCAAACGCACCAGAGGCTCTTTTTCAAGAATGCATCCGGGTTCTTTGGAGAGATAGCTTAAAAATTTCCGCTGGAATACGAAGAAACCTCCGTTGATATATCCCTCCGTGATTTGAGGTTTTTCGCTGAACTGCACCGCTTTACCCTCTTTTACTTTCAGTTCTCCGAAACGGGAACTGGGACGAACGCCGGTAACTGTTCCCATTTTGCGGTGAGATTTATGGAAAGCCACCAAATCCCGGATATTGACGTTGGCCACCCCATCCCCATACGTCAAAAGAAACGTGGGAGTATCTATATACCGGGCCGCAATTCGGATACGATCGCCGGTCATCGAATCCTCTCCCGTCTCCACCAGAGTCACCCGCCAGTCCCTGTCCTCCTCCCGGCGATTGTGAATTTGAATGGTCCTCGTGCGGCCCAATGTGATGGTCAGATCGTGGCGGAACCAGTCATAATTTAAAAAATAGTCCCGAATCACATCCCCTTTGTATCCCAAGCAGAGCACAAAATCCGCAAAGCCAAAATGGGCATAGGTCTTCATAATGTGCCAAAGAATGGGACGCCCTCCTATCTCCAGCATAGGCTTGGGCTTGAACTCCGTCTCCTCGTGCAAGCGAGTGCCCTGTCCCCCGCACAAGATAACCACCTTGGATGGTTTGGTCATGGTATTCCGGATTTGGTCATAAATTAGTTATTTTACATTTTTATATACAACCGCTCCAGCTTAGAAATCATGGAGTCCGCACTGAAATAGGGAAGACCTGAACCATCTTGGCGCAGAACGGAGGCTAGGCCGCTTTGGGACAATCTAGCTCTCCATTCCGCATCTCGAAGAAGCTGGGAAATAGCCTGAGCCAAAGCCTCCGGATCTCCCGGAGGAACCAATAGGCCGGATTTTTCATCCTCCACCATATCCGGAATGCCGCACACACGAGAGGCTACTACCGGGATGCCTAACCTCTGAGCCAAAATCAAGGTTTTTCCCATCCCTTCGTTGAGAGAGGGTTGGACATAGATATCCATCGCCCGCATGAAATCCAAAACCTCCTTCTGGTAACCGACAAAAATCACCTGTTTTGAAACCCCGGCCGACTCCGACATGGCCTCCAGCCGACTCTTCTCCTGTCCATCCCCCACAATCAAAAACCGCACATAGTCATAAGGAACGGAAGCCAGAACCTGGATCGCCGCTTCCACTAATATCTCCACCCCCTTGACCGGCTCCAGCCGGGCCACGGTCCCCACCCAAATCTGTCCAGGCTCCTTCACCAAATTAATCTTGGATTTTGTCCGCCGGCCGGGCAGGCAGAAATTTTGAACTTCAGAAAAATCAATGCCGCTGGGGATCACCACCCATTGCTCCGACCGCCCCATTCCACGTTCCAAGCTTTCTTGCCTCTCCCCTTCCGAGATAGCCACCAGCACATCCGTCACCCAAGCAGTTGCTTTCTCCAAGCATAGGAAAAGTGTGCTCATAAACCACCCGAAATAACCATAGAACACATGTCCATGCGGAGTATGCACCACACGAATTGCGACTTGCGACTTGTGACTTGCGACTTTATTATACAGCCATGCGGCCCACCGGCCCAGGAACCCCGCCTTGGAGGAGTGGGTATGCAGAATATCGGGTTTCCACTCTTTAAGAAGCCGCAACACCTGGAAAAATGCCTTCAAATCCTTTAGGGGATGAATCTCTCGAACCAGGTCCGGCAATACTGTCAGTCGAATCCCCTTGCTCCGGATTTTTTCCGAAAGGTTCAAAGCAGAGGAGGGGCCCGAAGCCAGAAGAATCTCAAATCCCTTTCTCACCAATCCTTCCGCCGACAGGATCGCGTTTTCACTGGATCCTCCCACATCCAAACGGGTGATCAAATGCAATATGCGCATCACCCAATTCCTTGCAATAAATTCCAAAGCCGGGAAGCCTGCTCTTTAGAATCAAAATTTTCTCGAACCCAAATCTTTCCCTTGGCTCCCATCTCCCCGCGGCGCGATCGATCCTGGATCAACACGTCCAATGCGTCTTGAATTTGCTCTATTTTCTGTGAAGAAACCAAAAAGGCCGTCTCTCCCTCTTTCACCGCCTCCGGCGCCCCTCCGGTATTGCCCGCCACCACGGGAAGTCCCATCGCTTGAGCCTCCAGATAGACCACCCCAAATCCCTCCGCATCCACCTCGCTGGTATCGGAAACCAACACAAAAATATCGGAAGCCGCGTAATACTCCACAATTCTTTCTTCATCCATGAAACCTTCCAACCTTACCTTGTCCTGCAACTCTAAACTCCTGACTCTCGACTCTAAACTCTCTCTCATGGGTCCATCCCCAACCACCACATATCGGGTTTGAGGATGCTTCCTTAAGAGAGAGGGCAATGCCTCTAAAATCCGATCGATTCCTTTCCTCGGAACGAGACGAGCCACAGTCAATAAAACTATTTCATGTCTGCTCCATCCCAAACGGGCCCTGGAAATTTCCCTATCCGGAAGAGGAACACCGAAAGAATCCGGCAAAGGAGGATTCAGCACCTCTATTTTCCCGTGGTATCCATTTCCTAATTTCGAGACGACCACGCTACGGCTATAAGAGCTGTTACAAATAATCAACCGCGAATTTCGAAGCACAGAACCCAGCCAGCTCCGAGGGCCTCTCCAACCCAACACATCCCCTCCATGCACGATTGTGACATAGGGAATCCCCAACAACCGAAAAACCAGCCAAACCGCAATCCCTCCCGCCGTAACCTGCCCCGCACAAAGGAGCCTGGGTTTGAGTCTTTTGCACAAAACCAAGCAATGGATGCAAAGAAGAAGAACCTTCAAGATTTTTGAAAAAATATGATTCCCCAAAGGCAACCAAATCCTCACCATTGCCACGGGAAAGTAAGGCCTTTGCCCATGAGAGGGAGCCAAGACCAAAACCTGGCCCGCGGGAAGCCTTCCCCACACCTCCCCCAAGTACTTGGCCTGCCCACCCAACATGGGAGGAAAATCAGCCGTCACCAGAAGAACTTCCACATTCATGGAGTAAAAATAGAACCTATCCCTTTTGTCCCATAAAGTAGTAGGAGCCCGCCAATCTAAGAATATCTTCCCTAGCGTACTCCGGGCCACGCAATACAGAGAGTATCCATTTGCGAAAGAAAACCAGTCCCCTGGAGATCCATCCCACCCATCGAAATCCAAGGAAAAAACCCAAACCGACGGCCTCCAAGGCATGCCACCCAGGCCAAATCTGCACCTGTTTAAATCCATTGGACTCCAACAGATACACCAAGGCCTTATGGCTCATATGGTAATAGGAATTGTGATAGGGCTCTAGAAAAGCCGCACTCCCCTTAAACCACCCTCCATTCTTCAACACCCGGAAAACCTCCTGAACCATAAGAGGCGGGTTCAACACATGCTCCAAAGTGGCGAAGGAAACCACTGCGTGGAAAGATTCATCTCGGAAAGGCAGATTCTGGCCGTCCCCCACCACATCCACTCCGGGGACAGTGAGGATATCCAGGGCCAAATATCGAACCCCTTTTCTTTCCAAGGAAGGCTCCAACCCTTCCCCTCCCGCTCCCAGGTCCAACACCCAGTCTTGGGGATGGATGCCGTCAAAAACGGGAAACGGCCAGTGGACTAGATGTCGTTCTGAGTTTTCCATAGCTTTGCGTAGGAGATGAAATAAGCCATCGCCGAAAAAATGCTGAGAAGCAATCCTCGCCAACCCAAACGCCAACCCTGCAGAATAAGAAATCGCCTCAAAAATATCGAAATGGGTTTGCCCACAAAGTACCAAACTCCATTCCAACAGGAGATTCTTATCCCACGCTCTTTGAAATCCCTTGCCACCAAATCCGTGTAAAAATAAAGATGGCGATCCACATACTCCCGGATGCTCCTTCCCGCCCTAGGGGTATGGACTAAAGGCGGCCAAATCTCTCCCACACTTCCGCGCACCCGACATTCTCCATGCACCCTCTCCCGACTGGGTTCCACCGCCTCCTTCCTATATAACCGAAGGGTCCAGGGGTTTAAATCCTCTATCCAGCCGCCAAAATAAAAATCCCTCCGCCTAAGACGGTACCCCTGATGCCGATCCAAAGTGACCGCCCTTCTTATTTCGACAACCAAATCTGCCGGAACCCTCTCATCTGCATCTATCTGCAAAATCCAGTCACCGCCCGCCTGGGCAATGGCGAAGGCCCGGTGGCGCTCGAAACCATCCGCCTGTCCCCCCCGTTTAAAAATATGCACATTCGAAAATCCAGAGGAAATTTGTAAAGTCCCGTCCGTAGAGCCATCGTCTACAAGGATAACCTCCTCCACCCAGTCCACCACGGACTTCAAACACTCTCCAATATGATCCTGCTCATTCTTAGCCACGATAATCACCGAAATTCCAGGACTCACTTCTTCCTCGCCTTGATCACCAAACATTCTCCAAACAAAAACACAGAACGCAAAAGCTCCATAGAGCGGGGATCCTTCCGACGCAGAGCCCAGGTAGCCGCCCAAACCGGCAGTGCCGCCAAGCCCGTGACCCACCGAGCTCCCATACGCCAAAACCACGGGAGCCTACCCTCCGCGGAGCCATTGGCCTCCACACGCTCCAATTCAAAACCACATTCCTCTAAAATACTTCTCAGTTCGGGCCAAGCGACCGGATTTATATGTCCCACCACGCGATAGTAGTAGCAGTAGCGCTCATCTAAACCCATACTATCGAAAAAGTTGGGCGCTCCCAATAGAAAGAATCTCAGTCGGGAATAAAGGCTGAGCACATTGGGAGTGGAAAGAACCAAAACCCCTCCCGGCCTCAACAGACGAAAAATTTCACGCAAAAAACCTCTCGGATTTTCCAGATGCTCTATGATCTCAAGAGCTGAAACCACCTGAAAATATTCCGAGGGATAGGGATACGGGAAAACGTTGAGATCCACCCTCTTAAATTCCGCACCCCCTTTAAATGAAGCATGATCACGGTCACAGGCAACTACCTTATAACCCATCCAAGAAAGACGCTCACAAAAAGCTCCCTGCCCGGAAGCTAAATCCAAAGCTTCCCCTCTACGCTCTTCTGAAAGAAGCGAAGCCGCTTTTAGATGCAGACCTTCGGGAGCGATGGGTTCAGGGCCTGCCATATTGAAATATCCTCTCCAACTCTTTAGCACGATGATCCCAGGTATGTCCGGCCAATACTGCCTGGCGTCCCCTGTGGCCCATTTCCTGTATCTGCTCAGGGCGTTCCATGAGAGCGAGTATCTTCTGGGTTGCCTTTTCAGAATCTCCGTAAGCAACCGTCACTCCCCCTTTTATCTCCTCCACCCAATCCCCGAATCCGGAGTCATTGGCCACCACAGGGACTCCACAAGACAGATACTCGTATAACTTCAAGGGGCTGCCCAGGTCCCTACGGACAGGCTTTATCACACACCAACCCAAATCCAAAAGACTGATAAAAGCGCAAGCCTTTTCCATAGGAATAAGTCCCAGAAAATGGACATTTTTCTCCAAATCCATCCGCCGGACCTGCCGCCGGATCTCCGGCTCCGTCCGGCCGGAGCCGGCTAAAATAAAATGAACATCCCCTCTCTGACCACAGACGCGGCCCGCCACATCCACCAGGAATTCAAGTCCGTGCCAAGGGAAAAAACCACCTATGAACCCTATCCTAAGACCGATGGGAGC
>JACQJN010000097.1 GCA_016205085.1 Elusimicrobiota bacterium
TTCTCAGCAGCACGAATCGCCAAACCAGCCCAACCCATAAGCACATTCCACAACCGAATCAATATGTTCTTAATCCCCGCACCACTATCATTGGCAGATTC
Source organism: Elusimicrobiota bacterium (assembly GCA_016205085.1). Lineage (GTDB taxonomy): Bacteria > Elusimicrobiota > Elusimicrobia > JACQJN01 > JACQJN01 > JACQJN01. Next base: position 102 of record JACQJN010000097.1, read on the forward strand.
CTGGGCTTTCTCTACCGTGCCAAGAGTGGAAGGAACAGATGTTTTGGTGCGGAGGCTGCCGCCTTTGAACCCTACATAAACAGAACCGCTGTTTATAGAGGAAGGTATCCCTGCAACATCAATTGTTTCCATTACGGAACCCTTCTTCAAAGAAGCACCCGTATAGACGTTTTCTAAAGCAGCAAATTTGGTGTCAACATCCGACTTCTGTTGGGGCTGAATAGCGGCCCGGATGGCAGGATTTGTATTAAGCTGAAGGATAACCTTCTGAGGCGTCATGTCCAGCTTGTACCCGCTTGTCGCAAAATTGGCAGGTAGAACTATTCCCGTTCCCGGTATTGTGACCAGGGATTTGACGGTGACCACCTCCCCCACCGGATTACCCAAACGCGCCTGAACCACCTCCACCGCTTTTTGAGCGAAGAGAGGCTCTAAAGATGTGAAAGGCAAAACTCCACTGATGGCTACTGCCACGCACTGTTTGAATGTCATGATTCTATCCTCCTTACAATTTTTCTCCTAATACTTCTACTCATAAAATCAGTAAACTGGATATATTATATGAAACAGTTCAAAATCATTCCTGAGTCTATTGGGTAAATTTATATACGATTTTAGACCCATATGATTCTAGGTCCTTTGGGTCCCCATCGAGGATAAATACCATGCCAACTCCGACACATGCCTAAACCCGCACAGAATATGAACCTGCTCCAGTCCGTTAGCCACAGCATCCTCCCATATCACACTAGCCATGGAACGCACCCTAGGAGAATAGGGCTGTTTTGTATCCTCGTTCAAAGGCATGGGAAGCTCCATCCTCAAAGCATCTTTGATATTCAACCGGAAACCGTATATTTGTTTCGCCAGACCTATCAAATAATGGACAACATTATCGGCAAGGTTCCTATCCGGCTCCGTTTCCCATACCTTAAAAGCTCTTAAAAGTATGGCCGCTTTGCGGACAGGAACAAAATCTGTCCAAAAAAGAAAAGAAAGTGGGATCGCAGCAGAAATCTGAATCCAATTCATTGGAGAAAAAGGATCCACTATCACCGAGTAAGCCGAAAAAAGGTTCCATCCCAACGCCGCCGTCTTCAGCGCTCTCCAGAATACCAGCCAGGAATTGCTGTTTTTTGATTCAGACAAATCTCTTAAAGAAATGGGCCGACCTTCCAAAACTCGGTGATCCAAAGTCTCTTTCCCATGACTGAAGGCGTAGGATTTCGGGATCATCTCCTCGGAGAAGAGAGGGAGATTCTTCTTCTGAAGACTCCGAACCATCTTCCTCACTAACCCGGCCCTCACAATAGGAAAAGGATAAGACCCATGTAGTATTCCATGGATATAAAAAGAGGTCCCGCCTTTCCGAACCACAACCGCCGGAATGGGCCAATTCTCATCCACACTAAAATGTTGAGGGGTGGCCGGTGCCACTTCAAACCAGAGTCTCCGGACCAAATACTCCAGGTAGAATGCGTCTTGTTTACTCTGGGGCCGGACCTCCAAAATTTCAAGTAATCCCAGACTTTCAAATCGGTTCACAAGCTCAGGAAAACTACCGGCCTTTTGAATTGTTTTGCCGATGGTTTCGTAGCCAATGTTTTTGGACTTTGCTCGACCTAATATATCTTGGATACCTGGGAACCTGGACTTCTCAGGAAAAAACTGCAAATATTGTGCCGGGCTCCAGGCAGAAAATACAGGCAAGCTCTGAGAACTTGAATTCTTCGGAGTAAAGGAAACTCCTCTCTGGGCGAATAAGGGAACCCAATGAAGAAATAAAACTGATGCAATAAACCAGACAAGAAACTTCTTCACTACCACTTTGGATTCGACTTCGCTCACCACTTACCGCCTCCACCGCCGGAGCCCGAACCTCCAAAACCTCCTCCTCCGCCACCGGAACCGGAGCCTCCCCAACCTCCTCCTCCTCTATGATCGTCATCATACCTTCTCCGCCGAGCTTCCTCTTCTTCTTCACGGCGACGCCTCTCCGCCTCCTGACGCCTTCTTTCTGCTTCTCTTAGCCTCTGCTCCTCAGATTCCGCTTCTTCAATAGCATCCACCGCCTTTTTTCGAGCCCTCTGGGCTTCCTTCTCCGCCTCCTCATATTTTCCCTGCCCCAACAACCCTCTGGCTCTCTCCAAGATATCCGAACCAGGTGAACCCGATATGTACACTCCATACGATCCACTCCAGTTTGTGGCTGCGCGCACCTTGCTCGCCGCATTCGATATCGCCTCCAGCGCAGACTGCGCCTCCTCCAGTTCCTGTTTAAGCACGGAGGTTACCTTGGCCGCTTCAGAAGCAATCGCATCCGCTTCACCATCCAACCAGCCCCAATCCCCATGATCTTGGCTCGCCAGGTATTTCCCTGCCTTCTCCAATCTTTTTTGAAGACCATCCACTTGGGTGTATGACCTCTCTATATCCGCACTGTCCGCCACATTATCTTTAGAAGCCTTATTGACCTGCTGAACCGCAGCCTCCATCTGCCTCTCGGCAGCCTTGACGCTTCTTTCCGCCTCCTCATACAAATCCCGGTCATTCCTGGCCATGACCTGACTCACCTGATCCAATGCCGCCTTGGCCGCTAAAAGAGCCTCTTCCGTTTTAAAAGGATCTCCTTTTTTCTGTTCGTACAACTTGCGTCCTGCCTCAACCTGAGCCACCACCTTCTCGAACGCTTCGAGAGTAGGTCGTGTGGTCCGGCGATCCCCCACGATCGTCTTACGGTACTCCTTGATACTCTCATCCAGTCCTTCAAGAAGCTTCCCATTCATCTCAATCGTCTTATGCAGCCTCTCCTCTTTGCCCGTCACCTCGCCCAATCGGTGCAGCATAAATTCCTGGTGAGCCTTGATCTGCCTCAACAATTCCGCCGCAAAAAGAATTTTCCCCGCTCTAAACTGGCCCACCGCCTTCTCCAGTTTTTCTTTGGCCTCCGTCAGGTACTCCTTTGCCTCGATGATGTTATCCTGGACCGTTCCATTGGCATTAGGATGAGTGACATCTCCGGCTCCCAATGGGAGCACCGTCTTGGCAAAATTTTCCTGGATCCTCTCCAGTGCCGCCTCCGCTTCAGGAATCAACCCCTCTATCCTTCCCGTCTCGGTTCTCCTATCTTGAACCGTCGCCTCATGCGCTTTAAAAGCTTCTTGAGTGGCCCTGACCACCGTATCTGCCTCATCCGCTATTTTGTCCGCCTCCTTTAATACCTCCTCCGCTTTCTCATTTTCTCCCTGGCTCAACAACTTCCTAGCTTGGGCCGACCTCTCACTAGCGATGGCCAACGCCTCGGTAGGATCCAAATCCTTCTCACGCAAAACCTTGTCCGGATCTAAACCCAATGTAGGAGCTATCTCCTGGCGAGTCTTAGACACATTCTGGGTGTAATCGACAATCTCCTTCTCCACCGTCTCCTTCAATGCCTTCTCCGTCAAGTAAACGGTCTTATTCACCCTCTCACCTAAACCCGTCAATGTCTTTCTCAAACCCTGGATATCCTTGGCTACGGACTCATCCACCGCCTTGGCCGCCAAGGACTCCGCCTTGCCGGACAATCGGTTGAGCTCCTTTTCTATCCAGCCTACTCCGATCTCCTCTTTCTTTAACGTCTCCATCGCCTGGGATATATTAGGAAGGACCCCCGACCTCGCCTCTACAGCCAAATTCACGATTTCCGAAGCCTCCCTCGCCTTACGGATGGCATCCGAACCGCTCCCTTTCATGGTCTTCACAGGATCCGTCACTGCCTTCATCGCTCTGGCCAATGCCGACTGAGAGGAATGGACCAAGACGGAAAATACGGAGGGAATTAAAAATAGTCCATCCGAAGCTCCGCCACTCTCCACAATCTCTTTTTTGGATGCGGCCTCCTGGATCAAATCCCCCACACCCTTGGACAGATTCAACAGCTCCTCCCTTGATGCCTTGATCGCATCCAACGCCTCCGTGGCTTGTCGGCCGCGTTCATTAAACTCCTGGATCAAATCTTGGAACGACTTCTTAAACGGCTCATAGTCCTTTAGGTCGCCAAAAAGTTCCTGCTTCCAATCCCGAGCGCCCACACCCATCACATGCTCTAAACCATTCTCCGGATTAAAAGCTACAGGCTCATCCTTTAAAAGCAGCATGGCCCGCTTATAGTTCTTAGGAAAAAACAAGTTGTAGAACCGGCGCGCCATTCCACTCATCCCACTGGGCACCACCAATGCGCGTGCCTTCTCAAGGACAGTATTGGCGCTCCCCCATATAATGTGAAGCGAGCCTATATCCTCCCGGGTCTTTTTGGCCAGTTCCGCTGTCTCACCCGTATACTTATTCTCAGTCACAGAACCCAAAATCTGTTCGCTGTAATGCCTTAAATCTCCAACGGAGGCGTTCAGCTTCGTCTCCAAGGCGGTGGTCCACCCCTGCAGCAGATCCTGGGCCCCCTTCTTAACTCCCCTCACCCGCCGGTTCAAAACCACTCCCGCCGTTGCGAGCCCCCCGCTGAGCACAATAGCCAACACCATAAAAAGCATAAAAAAGAAAGCCGCACGGGCATCTGCTCCAGCAACCACATCCCGGGCTAAACTAATATTCTTCTTCGCCTGATCCAACACTGCGGCGTATTGAGAATCCCCCTTTCCATATAAATTGTCTGCTTCCTTTATACTCTGCTCCGCCCTCTCTATAAGATCCTTGGCAGAAGAAGCTCTCTTCTTCTGTTGCACCTCCTTTAAATCCGCTTTGGCAAGCTTTATCTCCTGCGCACCATGAGGATAAGCCTCCATCGCAGCAATATGCGCCTGGGCCTTAGAATTCACATCCCGCGCTAATTCAGCCGCTTGCTCCACATGGCCCTTCCCCAATGCCTTCTGTGCCGCCTGGTGGTCCGCCTTGAGTTTGGCCATGTCCACCTGGGCAATATTGCCGCCCTTTAACTTAGGATTGTTCTTGAGAAACCCCTCCCACACCACAGCCAAATTCTCAAGCCTCTGACCGGCCAAATTCACGGCAACCTGGGCACCCCCATAGGCGCTTTGGTACCCCTCCATTGCGGAGATAACCGAATTCGCCTTTTCGGTTACGCCTTCCGCTATCTGAGATGCTTTTCCCACATTCCCCTGATCCTTCACCGCCTGGGCAGACTCGATCTTAGAACGCATAGCCCCCAGATCGTACTGCATTCCCTTCGCCTGTTCCGGATAGTCCTTAGAAAACTGATTCGCCGTGCGCTCCAACTCCTCCAAACGCGATTGAGCATTTTTAATAGCGCTCTCCGCCCCCTCAAATTCTTGAGCTATCTTAGCCTCCAAATTGGAATTGACATCCTCTATGGAGTTCTGAACAGCCAAATCCACGCGCCCCCCATTACGCATCGCTGGTTGCACTACTTTCTCCAAAAGAACAGGGCCATAAGTCCGATCCTCTAAGCCACGTTTATCCTGCGCTTGAGAGGTATAAATGTCAAAATCACGGCTGGCTATCGCCAGCACAAGTATAGCGCCATCCTGTTCTCCCGTTTTAGAATGCTTCAATATGGAAACCTTACTCATCAACCCCTGTCCCAATGCATAATCCACGGCGCTGAAATCATGCTGCGTCACCCCGTCCCTATCCTTATAACTCTGGCCGGCAGCATTCTCCACCAACACCACAGTCCAGTGCTTCCCATTCTCCCTCAACCAGCCTTCCATTTGGCGAAGGGCATCCTTCTCCAGACCCACATCCCCCCCCATCACGTAAAGATGGACATCCGGTGTCCAAGCCTCTAAAAGTTCTTTCACGTTATCCACACTCTTATAATCGGCACTCTCCACTTTCTGTCCTGGAACAGACGCCAGAACTTGTTGTGTCTCTCCAGTAGGAGGTACAATTCCATGCGTCATCCCCAACCATAGACCAGCCGTCAAAAAAATCCCAGCCACAAATCTACGCGCGGTTCTTATGCCAGTTTTAGCCCTGTTTTCTTTCAACTTAGGAGTGTCGGATTTAGGTTCGAACTGTGGAACAGAAGAAATATTATTTTTAGGCTCATGGGATGAAACTTTCTGTAAAGATATGCCTTCAGTAGAAGAAAGAGAAGCCCCCGGAGGCGTGACCACCACCACGGGAGCAAAAGTTCCCATCTTCTGGGCCATTTCTGCAACCATGGCTTCGGTAGCCATCTGTTCATTGATGGCAAAGTTTTGAATGCGATTCACCCACTTCCGGATGGCTCGATGCCTAGGATAGAGCTCCTCCACCTTGCTGGCCGCCTTCTCCAGTTTCTGCACCGTCTCTTTGCCTAAATCCTGAATGAGAGAGGCTCGGACATTTTTATCCTTCAGATATACCGGATTGGCAAGAAGGGTCTGAATGATCCAGGCCGCCTGGTCCGGGACGGATTTCGTGGAATTGGCATAGATATGGTTGAGATTCTTACGCAGCCAGGGAAGCCGGGTATTGGGTTGGTGAATTTGGACATCCACCTGTCCTACCTGTGTTCGGATCTCCCGAATGACATCAGCCCGGTAAGTTTTATAATCAATATTGACTGCATTAGATCCTGAATTTCCGGCAGGCTTTATGACTGGATTTTTGAGTTGAGCAACAGCGACAAAATTTGGTTGTAAGATGAGAAGAACAGGAAGAAGTCGGAATATATGCATATTAAACCTCACATTCAGATAACTAATTTCAATTAACCTTTGCGTAATTATACTGATATCCTTATAAATTGTCATGGGTCTTTTAGTGCAGTTTTTGGTAGAAAAAGGACCTACGAGATAATAGGTCCTAAGGGGAAAGGACGGGTACAGCGAAACGAAAAGAGAATGGGGTTCCGCGAGAAAGGACGGTGGAATGAAACCGAAGATCAAAAATCTCAACTTCGGAAGGATAAGCTCTCCACACGGGAGCCTTAAAAAACCACTCCAATTTGCGGGCTTTCTCCGTCGTTCGAATCTTTTGTACGGCCAGCAAATTCTCATCAGTAGAATAGGTTGCCTTTAATTCGGATTTTCCTGTAAAAACATGGATCAGATACATTTGGTACTCATCGCCCCGTCTGAGGACTCCTCGAAACCGATGGGGGCCGAAGGCTTCAGGAAAAACATAAGAAAAATCCGTCTGGATTTTCTGATCTTGCACTATTTTGTCGAGAACATGCGCAGCTCTAACTCTGGCCGCTCCACACAAGGCCACATAGATCCCCGCGCTCACCAGGGCTATGCGAGAAAGGCGTTCCAAGTCCATCCCCCTTATCCGGGAAAGTGGGAGAGGGGCCAATAAAATTGTCCACAGCGCCAAGTCAATGATAAATACCCATGCCAATTCAAAACGCATCAAACTGAAGGGGTACAGAAGCACTACCCCATACGAGTTCAAGAGATCAAAAAACACATGCACACCCATCCCCAAAAAGCAAAGGCCAAAAATATTCATCCAAGATAGATGCGGATAGCACCGATGGAACAGAAAGGCGGCCAGTACAGCCAAGAGCGGAAAACCAAACAGTGAAA